>NZ_JBSVWF010000052.1:0-46192 GCF_054071635.1 Pseudomonas sp. SDO52101_S400
CCGACCAGTTCATCGGTGGCGCAGGCATGGACACCGTGTCCTATGACGACAGCACAACGGGCGTCAGCATCAACCTGAAAACCGGTGTCAACTCGGGGATCGCAGCAGGCGACACCTACAACAGCATCGAGGCAATGACGGGCTCGAAATACAACGATGTCTTCGTTGGCAACTCTGCGGCAATCGCAATCAACGGCGGTCTTGGCCTGGACATGGTCAGCTATGAATCATCGGACAGCGCGGTCACCATCGACCTGAAAACCAACGCCAACGCCGGCGATGCAGCGGGTGATACCTTCGCCGGGATCGAGATCTTCCAGGGCACTCGTTTCGCTGACACGTTCCTGGGTTCCACCGCCAACGACAACTTCGTGGGTGGAGCCGGTGCCGACGTGTTCGACGGTCGTGAAGGCATTGACACGGTCTGGTACGCCAACAACGCCACCGCCGTGAATATCAACCTGCAGACCGGTGTCAGCCAGGGTGGTGATGCCGAGGGCGATGTCTTCATCAATATCGAGAGTCTGATCGGGACGAACTTTAATGACACGTTGATCGGCAATGCTGCCGCCAATGGTCTGGAGGGCGGTCTGGGTAACGACGTCATTTATGGCGGGGATGGCAACGATGTCATCTATGGCAGCCTGTACACCCCGCTCGGACCATTCGCCGTGAATGTCGCAGCGGGTGGGCCGCAGGCTGACCTTCTGTATGGCGGCAATGGCGACGACGTCATCGTTGCCGCCACCGATGACCGAGGCACCCAGGCCTTTGGTGAAGCCGGCAATGACACCATTACCGTGGGGTATGGCGTGGCTGACGGTGGTGAGGGCAACGATCTGCTGACCGGGATTGGCGCCGGCTACTCGCTGTTCGGTGGAGCGGGTGCTGACAAACTGGTTCTGGTAGGTGGTCCGGGTTCGGCGTTCGGCGGCGAGGATAATGACACCTACATCGTCAATACCACGAAACTGGTCACCATTCAGGACACCGGCACCAGTTCCGGCGACAAGTTGATCCTGACGAACATCAGCACTCAGCAACTGCTGCTTGACCGGGTCGGCAATGATCTGTTCCTGCATCAGTACAGCGTCTTCGAAGGCCAGACTCCGGAAGACGGCGTGCGACTGAAGGACTGGTTCGCCGGTTTCAACAATATTGAATATATCCAGACGTCTGACGGCAATTTCATCAACCTGCCAACCGGCAATGACGGGTTCGCCATGTTCGGTTGATAGCAGGACAAATGCCTTCACGATGGTTTGGTGGGGGCATCGATGATAGAAAACAGGCGATCCCGGATCGCCTGTTTTTTTAATTTTTTTTTGAGTCGATTCCTTCCCTGCGACGTCGTTTGAAATGACCGAAGTCATGGGTTCGAAGTTTATTTTCAGCAAGCTGACGCTCAGCGCTCTTTGACGGTATCCGGTTCAACAACAACGCAAGGAAGAAACAAATGTCAGTAGTGAATGGAACGAGTGACGTGGATTACCTGGTGGGCACCGATGGCAATGATGAACTCTATGGACTGGAGTCGGATGACCAACTGATTGGCAGTGCCGGATCGGACGTGCTGGATGGGGGCGAGGGGTTTGATACGGCGGATTATCGCGTACTGTCTTCGGCAGTCAGTGTCGAGATCGGCAATGACGCGTCGACTGTCACGGGTGCCGAGGGCAAGCACGACACCTTGCTCAACGTCGAGAAAGTCATCGGTACGTATTTCAACGACACCTTCACCGGCAACATTGCCGGTGTGACGCTGGACGGTAGCTGGGGTGACGATGTGTACATCGTCGGCAGCGAAGGCGTGACCATCATCGAAGAAAGCTACGGTGGTTACGACGAGCTGCGCACCAGTCTCAACACCATCAAGATGGATCCCTTCATCGAAAAACTGACCTTCACCGGCACAGGTGATTTCAAGGCCTATGGCAGTGACACCGACAACGAGATCGTTGGCGGTGCCGGCAACGACTGGATGTGGGGTGGCGACGGGGCGGATCACTTCGTGGGTGGCGAAGGTTTCGATACCGTCAGCTACAGCGACAGTCTCGAAGGGGTGAGAATCGCGGACTGGAGCAACTATGACGGGTTGACCATTGCCTACGGAGACACCTTCACCGGTATCGAAGCCATTGAAGGTTCGAAGTTCGACGATCTGATCTATCGCTCCGAAGGGTCAATGATCATTGACGGTTCCGATGGCTACGACACGGTGAGCTATAAATGGAACGCGGGGTCGGTCACCATCGAGATCGGCAGTGGTATCAATGCAGTGGGCGACACCTTTCGCAATGTCGAAAAGATCGTTGGCACCAACAATGCCGATCAGTTTACCGCCAACATCGGTGGCGTGACTCTGGCCGGTGGCGATTGGAACGATGTTTACATCATCAACAGCACCGGTGTGACCATCGAAGAGGCCGAGGGCTTCATGGGCGGCACCGATCAGGTGTACACCACGCTGTCCGAGATGCACCTGGATCCGTTCGTTGAAAACCTGACGTACACCGGAACCGGCGACTTTACCGGCTATGGCAACGACACCTGGAACACGATCGTCGGCGGCAGCGGCAACGACGTGCTGTTCGGCGGTGCCAAAGGCGACTCCTTCGACGGTGGCGACGGTATCGATGTGCTCAGCTACGGCGACAGCACGGTCGCCATGACGCTGAACTGGGCAACCCGGGAGTTTTCGGGGATCGCTGATGGCGATACATTCCAGAACATCGAGATCATCCGTGGCAGTGACTTCAACGACACTTTTTACGCGACCGGCATGGCCTGGTATTTCGGCCTGGATGGCGGACAGGGGCAGGATCTGATCAGCTTCAAATACGCCTTCATGCCGATGACGATCGACCTGAGTGGTGCAGTCTACAAGCCCTGGGATCCGATGCCTGAATACACCAGCATCGAATTGATCGAAGGCAGTCAGTACGTTGATTTCTTCATCGGTTCGGCCGGCAACGAAACGTTCATCGGTGGCGGCGGCGGGGATACGATCGATGGTCGCGACGGCATCGATAACGTCTGGTACCTCACCAGTGCCTCGGCGGTAGAGATCAATCTGCAGACCGGTATCAACCTGGGTGGCGATGCACAGGGCGATACGCTGGTCAATGTCGAAGGCGTGATGGGCAGTCATTTCGACGACACCTTGACCGGCAACGAAGCGGACAACTACCTGGAAGGCGGGCGCGGCAGCGATCTGATCAATGGCGGTGACGGCAACGACGTCATCTACGGCGGCCTGGTATCCGACATCGGACCGTTCAGCCTCGAAGGTGTGGCTGATAATGCGCAGGCCGATCAGTTGTATGGCGGGGCGGGCGATGATGTGATCAACAGTGCCGAAAACGATCTGGGCACCAACGCATTCGGTGACGACGGCAACGACACCGTGACGGTGGTCAACGGCAGCGCCATCGGCGGTATCGGCAACGACGTATTGACCGGCAAGGGCAGCAGCTACTCGTTGTTCGGAGGTGAGGGTGACGACCGGTTGATTCTCAACCTTGCCGGCCAGCAGGTCTCCGGTGGTTTCGCCAATGGCGGTGAAGGTGATGACACTTACGTGGTGAACACCTCCGGTCTGGTGGTGATTCAGGACGGCGGCACCAGCCTGAACGACACCCTGATCCTGAACACCATTGCCAACGCCAGCCAGTTGAACGTGACCCGTATCGGCGACGACGCCTACTTGCACAGCGCCAATGACGGCAGTGTCGGTGCGCCGACCGGTGGCGTGAAACTGGCGGGCTGGTATGCGGGCTTCAACAACATCGAGCACATTCAGACCGCGGACGGCCAGGCCTTCACCCTGCCAGCCGCTACCGACGGGTTTGCCCTGTTCGGTTGATCCGATCGATTGATTGAAGCCGCTCGATGAAAGGGATGAGTCCGGCAACGACTCATCCCTTTTTTCATGCCCGTGTCCCCATCGACGCAGTGCCGGTGGAGCTGGCGCGTTTCCTGCAAGTCCCCCTCAAATCGCCATAAAACGAGCGCTCGCGGCCATTGCCCCGGCGCCCGGACCGGCAGAAAGGTTTAGCCAGACGGCCGCAAAGCTTGGAAAGCCGCGCGCAGCCCTGTGACGAACGAGAGGGGAGACCATGAAGGCAGTTATTTTGGCGGGTGGCCTGGGCACGCGCATCAGTGAAGAGTCGCACCTCAAGCCGAAACCGATGATCGAGATCGGTGGCAAGCCAATTCTCTGGCACATCATGAAACAGTATTCCGTCCACGGAATTCACGACTTCGTGATTTGCCTCGGCTACAAGGGCTACGCGATCAAGGACTTCTTCGCCAACTACTTCCTGCACACCTCCGACGTGACCTTCGACATGCGTGAAAACCGCATGGACGTTCACCAGAACTACAGTGAGCCATGGCGCGTGACGCTGGTGGACACGGGTGAGGAAACCATGACCGGTGGCCGTCTGCGCCGGGTGTCGCGCTATCTGGAAGACGAAAAAGCCTTCTGCTTCACCTATGGCGACGGTGTTTCTGATCTGAACATCAGCGCACTGGTCGACTTCCATCTGACCCACGGCAAACTGGCTACAGTGACTGCGGTGCAGCCGCCGGGCCGCTATGGTGCTCTGGATCGCGACGGTGACCGGGTACTCGGGTTCACCGAAAAACCGCGGGGTGACGGTGGCTGGATCAACGGTGGTTTCTTCGTGCTGTCACCGAAAGTCCTGCCGCTGATCGAAGGTGATTCGACCTCGTGGGAATCCGGCCCGCTGGACGGTCTGGCCGAGCGCGGTGAACTGTTGGCCTACCAGCACGAAGGTTTCTGGCAGCCAATGGACACTCTGCGCGACAAGAACCATCTCGAAGCGCTGTGGCAGAGCGGGGAGGCCCCATGGAAGCAATGGGCCTGAGTCCTGAATTCTGGCGCGGCAAGCGGGTTCTGGTCACCGGGCACACCGGTTTCAAGGGCAGCTGGCTGACCCTGTGGCTGCAAAGCCTCGGCGCGCAAGTCAGCGGTTTCTCCCTCGATCCTTCGACCGAGCCGAGCCTGTTCGAACTGGCGCGGGTGCACGAAGGCATCGACGATCAGCGCGGCGACCTGCGTGACCTCGGCGCCTTGCTCGAAATCATCGCCGACACCGAGCCGGAGATCGTCCTGCACCTGGCGGCCCAGCCGCTAGTGCGTGAAGGTTATCGCGATCCGCTCGGCACCTACTCCAGCAATGTCATGGGCACTCTGAACCTGCTCGAAGCGATTCGTCAGGTCGGCTGCGTGCGGGCCTGTGTGCTGGTGACCACCGACAAGGTCTACGCCAACAAGGAATGGCTGTGGCCGTACCGCGAGGACGAAGCCCTCGGTGGTCACGACCCTTACAGCAGCAGCAAGGCTTGCTGCGAGTTGTTGGCGCAGTCTTATGCCGCGTCGTTCTTCCCGGCCGACAAGTACGCCGAGCACGGCTTGGCATTGGCCACCGCACGCGCCGGCAACGTGTTGGGTGGCGGTGATTTCGCCCCTGAGCGCCTGATTCCCGACGTATTGAAAGCCTGGTCCGCAGACGAGCCGGTGACCCTGCGTTACCCGCAAGCCGTGCGCCCGTGGCAACACGCGCTGGAGCCGCTGGCCGGCTACCTGCAACTGGCCGCCGGGCTCTACGAAGAAGGTCCGGAATACGCCGGGGCGTGGAACTTCGGCCCGGGCGAAGCGGACATGTGCAGCGTCGGCGAAGTGGTCGAGCTGCTCGCCAACCGCTGGCCACAGGCCCGTGGTCTGCGCATCGAGCCGAGCGAACTGCATGAAGCCGGCCTGCTGCGCCTGGACAGCAGCCGCGCCCGTCAGGTCCTTGGCTGGCAACCGCGCTGGTCGTTGCAGCAATGCCTGACCCAGACCCTCGACTGGCACCTGGCGTGGCAGAACGGTGACGACATGCGCACCGTGACCCTCGGCCAACTGAACCTGTACCGGGGCGCGCTGTGAGCGAGTTTTCCTTGAAACAGTTGCCGCTGGCCGGATTGTTCAGCGTCCAGCACAAACGCTTCGAAGATCAGCGCGGGCACTTCGCCCGGCTGTTCTGCGAGGGCAGCCTGAAGGCGTTCGGCAGCGAATTTCACATCCGTCAGATCAACCACTCCTGCACCCGCGAGAAGGGCAGCGTGCGCGGTTTGCATTACCAGAATGCCAACGCACCGGAAGCCAAGCTGATCACCTGCCTGCGCGGTGAAGTGTGGGACGTGGCGGTGGACCTGCGTCCGGATTCCGAGACGTTCCTGCACTGGCACGCCGAGCACCTGAAGGCCGGCGATGGTCGCAGCCTGTTGATTCCCGCCGGTTTCGCCCACGGTTTCCAGACCCTCACCGAAGATGCCGAGCTGCTTTACCTGCACAGCGCCGATTACGCGCCGCAGCACGAAGGCGGGCTGTCGGTGAACGATCCACGGCTGGCGATTGCCTGGCCGTTGCCTGTCAATAATTTGTCAGCGCGTGATTCCAGCCATCCCGCGCTCGATCAACACTTTGCTGGAGTGCGTCTATGAACTGCCGTGGGTGCGCCGCACCGCTGAGCCTGCCGCTGATCGACCTCGGCACCTCGCCACCGTCCAACGCCTACGTGCACGTCGATCGGCTGGAGCAGGCCGAGCAATGGGTGCCGCTGAAGGTCGCCGTGTGCCAGCAATGCTGGCTGGTGCAGACCGAGGACTACACCAGCGCCGACAGCCTGTTCGACGCCGAGTACGCCTATTTCAGTTCGTTTTCCAGCACCTGGCTGGCCCATGCCGAGCGTTATGTGGCGGAGATGGTCGAGCGCTTCGGCCTGACCGCCGACAGCCGGGTGGTGGAAGTCGCCGCCAACGACGGCTACCTGCTGCAATACGTGGCCGGTCGCGGCATCCAGTGCCTGGGTGTTGAACCGACCCGCAGCACCGCGCAGGCGGCACGGGAAAAAGGCCTGGAGATTCGTGAACTGTTCTTCGGTCGCGACACCGCGGCCCAGCTGAAAAGCGAAGGCTGGGCCGCCGACCTGATGGCCGCCAACAACGTGCTGGCCCACGTGCCGGACATCAATGACTTCCTCGGCGGTTTCGCCGCGCTGCTCAAGCCGACCGGCGTCGCCACTTTCGAATTCCCGCAACTGCTGACGCTGATGGCAGGCGCGCAGTTCGACACGCTGTACCACGAGCATTATTCCTACCTGTCCCTGACCGCCGTGCAGACGTTGTGCGAGCGCAACGGGCTGGAAGTGTTCGACGTCAGTCAGTTGAGCACTCACGGCGGCTCATTGCGGGTGTTCGTGCAGCGCAAGGATGGCGAACGCCGTGCCGTGCAGCCAGCGGTACAACAGCAGCTGCAGGCCGAGCTCGACGCCGGGGTAAAAACCACTGAGTACTACGCCACGCTGGCGCCGGCCGCCGAACGCATCAAGCATGACCTGCTGCGCTTCCTGTTGCAGGCCAGGGCCGATGGCAAGCGAGTGGTCGGCTACGGCGCTGCGGCCAAGGGCAACACGTTGCTCAACTACGCCGGGGTCAAACCTGACCTGTTGGCCTGGGTCGCCGACGCCAACCCGCACAAGCAGGGCAAGTGCCTGCCGGGCAGCCGCATTCCGATCGTGGCGCCCGAGCGCATTGCGCAAGAGCGGCCTGACTACATCCTGGTTCTGCCGTGGAATCTGCTGAGCGAAGTGACGCAGCAGTTGTCGTCGGCCAAAGCATGGGGCGCACGCTTTGTCGTCGCCGTTCCGGAGTTGATCATTCAATGAGCAGAATTCACTACACCAAACCGAGTGTCGGCGAACTCGAAGCGCAATATGCCCTGGACGCCGTGCAGAACGGCTGGGGCGCGCGTTGCTACGAATACCTGACCCGTTTCGAGCACGGTTTCGCCGAGCATCTGGGGTCGACCTACGCGATCGCTACTTCCAGTTGCACCGGCGCCCTGCACATGGGCATGGCGGCATTGGGCATCGGTGCCGGCGACGAAGTGATCCTGGCCAACACCAACTGGATCGCCTCCGCAGCACCGATTACCTACCTGGGTGCCACACCGGTGTTTGTCGATGTCCTGGCCGATAGCTGGTGCCTCGATCCGCAGCAGGTCCGGAACGCCATTTCTCCGCAAACCAAAGCCATTCTTGCGGTGCACCTGTACGGCAACCTGTGTGACATGGATGCCTTGCTGGCCATCGGCAAGGAGTTCGGTATTCCGGTGATCGAGGACGCCGCCGAAGCCATCGGCTCGCAGTGGCGTGGCAAGGCTGCCGGTTCGCTGGGGGCCTTCGGAGCGTTCTCGTTCCATGGCACCAAGACCATGACCACCGGCGAGGGCGGAATGTTCGTCACCTCGGACAAGGCCTTGTATGAGCGCGTGCTGACCCTGTCCAACCATGGCCGTGTAGCGGGTTGCACAAAGCAGTTCTGGCCGGAATTCGTCGGTTTCAAATACAAGATGAGCAACCTGCAGGCGGCGGTCGGCTGCGCGCAGGTCGAGCGGATCGAAGAGTTGATCGCGCGCAAACGGGCGATCTTTGCCAACTATGCGCAGGCGCTGGAAGGCGTGCCGGGCGTGTCGCTCAATCCCGAGCCGGCTCACGGGCGCAACGGTTACTGGATGCCGACCGTGGTGTTCGATGCCGATACCGGTATCCATCGCGAGCAACTGATCGCGGCGTTCCAGGCCGCCGACATCGATGCCCGAGTGTTTTTCTGGCCGCTGTCGACGCTGCCGATGTTCAGCGAGCACAACGTTGACACCCCGCTGTCCTTTGCCCTGCCGGAGCGGGCTTTCAATCTGCCGAGTTATCACGAAATGACTGACGCCGATCAGCAGCGCGTGGTGCAAGTGGTGCTCGACTTGCTGGCCAGCAGGAACGCACCGTGAAGATGTATCTGCTGGGCGCTGCCAACCCGGAAGCGGTGCGCATGCTGCAGGCCGTCAAGCGCAGCACGCCGAACATCGAGTTTGCGTTTCTCGACAACGATCCGCGCAAGCACGGCACGCTGTTTTACGGCGTGCCGGTGGTCGGCGGTTCGGAGCGGGTGGCGGAGCTCAATGGACCGGATGTGCGCTTCGTCAATCTGATCACCGGCAGTACCCGTTTACGCTACGAAACCACCTGCCAGTTGGTAGAGGCCGGCGCGCAATTGGGCCAGTTCATCCATCCCGGCATCGACCTGAGCATGATCCGCATGGGGCAGGGCAGTTACCTGCAGGAAGGCGTGTTGATGCAGGCCGAAGTAGAACTCGGCGACAACACCAGCATCAGCGCCGGCAGCGTGGTGGGGCATGAAGGGCGGATCGGCCATTCGGTGTTCATGGCACCTGGCGTGTGTATCGCCGGCTGCGTGGAGATCGGCGACGGCACCTTTATCGGTACCAACGCCACGATTCTGCCGCGCCTGCGCATCGGCCGCTGGGTGACCATCGGCGCGGGTGCCGTGGTGACGAAAGATGTCCCGGATTTTTCGGTCGTGGTGGGCAATCCCGCCAGGATCATCAAGAACAACACGGTGCCTTACCCGGACGCCAAGGTGTTCAAGTAAGCCGTTTCCCGATTTTTTGGAGAGTTGCAATGAATCCACATGAGCAGTTTCGCGAAGAAGTGAAGGCCAACATCGAAGGCCTGCAGAAAGACAAAGCATTGCAAACCGAGTCCCTGGACTGGGTCGGCACCACTGCCAGACACAAATACACCTACAACTTCAGCTGGATGGGCCGGCCGATCATCCAGTTCCCGCAGGACATGGTCGCCATGCAGGAAATCATCTGGAACCTGCGTCCTGACGTGATCGTTGAAACCGGTATCGCCCACGGCGGTTCGCTGGTGTTCTACGCATCGATCCTGGAGCTGATCGGTCATGGTGAAGTGCTGGGCGTCGACATCGACATTCGTCAGCACAACCGTGAAGCCATCGAAGCGCATCCGATGTTCAAACGCATCAGCATGATCCAGGGTTCGAGTATCGATCAGGCCATCGTCGACCAGGTCCGCGAGCGCGTGCAGGGCAAGAAGGTGCTGGTGGTGCTGGACTCCAACCATACCCACGAGCACGTCCTCGAGGAACTGCGCCTCTATGCACCGCTGGTGTCGGTGGGCAGCTACTGCGTGGTCATGGACACCGTGGTCGAAGACATGCCGGAAGACGCCTTTCCGGATCGTCCGTGGGGCAAGGGTGACAACCCGAAAACCGCCGTGTGGGCGTACCTGGAAGAAAACCGCGATTTCGAGATCGACCAGGCCATTCACAGCAAGTTGCTGATCACAGTCGCGCCGGATGGTTATCTGCGCCGCGTACGTTAATCGACAAACAACGCAGAGTTTTCGGCGACTCGCCGCTTGTGGGGAAAATATGCAAGGCAAGAACAGTTCTGAACACGGTGTGGCACTCAACGACCAGTTGACCGTTGTGCTGATCTCTCACGAACGCCCGGCGTTTCTGCGCAGGGCCGTGCGTTTCTACAGCACACTGCCGTGCCGGATCCTGGTGCTCGACTCGTCCGCCGAAGCGCTGCCGGGCGTGGCCGGGCAATTTGCAAACGTGGAGTATCAGCACCTGCCGCAGTTCGGCTATTGGGGCATTCGCGCCAAGCTGGCCTACGGTATCGAGCAGTTGCAGACCCCGTACATGGTGTTCGCCGCCGACGATGACTTCCTGGTGCACGATGCCTTGCATGAAGCCGTTGCCTTCATGGACGCCAATCCCGATTACAGCCTGTGCCACGGCTACAGCATGATGTACCTGACGCTGGCCAACGGCGTCAGCTACTACCGGCGTGACAAGAAAGTCTGCGAAGACTACGCGTCCGATCGTGCCCAGGATCGTCTGCTGGATTACATGTCGCAGTACCTGCCGCCGTTTTATGCGGTGCAGCGCTCCGATGTCCTGCGCGACTGGTACAAGGCTATGCCCGAAGACACGATCTTCCAGTGGCAGGAAGTCGGTCACACCTATTACATGCTGGCGCGGGGCAAGGCACGTATCCTGCCGATCTCTTATGTCGTGCGGGAAATCAACTACCAGCACTCCGATCACAACACCGAGATCTTCCACTCGTTGGCATACACGGACGCCAAGTCGGTGTCCGAGCGCGAAGCCTTCGCCGCTTTCCTGGCCGGCCTGCCGACCCAGGTCGAGCATCAGGATCCGCAGCAGGGCAAGCAGTTTGTCCTGGAGAGTTTCGAGGCCCTGGCCGACAGCCTGCGTACCGGTCGGGCATTGACCGCAGAGCTGATTATCGAGTCGGCCTGGACGGATATCGAAACCGGCCCGCAGCGCCGTTTCGGGCCGCGCCAGTACGTTGAAATGCCGTTCTACAATCAGGCGTTTTTCGATCAACTGACTCAGTTCGAGTTTCTGCTGCACGCCATGCCGGCCGGGCGCATTCAGTTGCAAGGGCTGGAAGGTATCTGGGCCCGCCAGGAAAACCTGATGCTGGCCCGCAACAACGACACGCCGGAAAGTGTGGTGGACCGCTTGTGGCAAGCCCACGACGCCAACGTGTTCAACCGAACCGTCATCAAACGTCTGGTAGCTCAGTTGCAGTTGCTGGGTGAAGACGAGGACGCCGAAAAGCTGCGTAAGTGGAATGCGCGTCTGGAAGCGGCATCGCTGGAAGGCAATCAGGCGACATTCAGCAAAATGCGCACAGGCCGCTTGCTCAAGTGGCTCGATGCGCGTCAGCCCGACACCGAGCAGGCCGAGGCGATTGCCCGTCACCTGGCGGCGAATGGCGGCGGCCCACAGTTCGGCATTTTCCTGCTCGATCTGGATAACGACATCGACAAGTTGCAGGTCACCCTGGACAGCTTGCTCGAAGGTCACGGCAAGGCGTTCAAAGTGGTGGTGTTCACCACCGGTGAGCCACTGGCAGCAACCACCGCGCAGAACACCTTGCACTTTGTGCGAGTCACCCAGAGTAACTTCGTCGACAAGTTGAATCTGAGCGTGCGCCAATCGCCTTGCGACTGGCTGCTGCTGGCAGAGGCTGGCGACGAGTTCACGGCGGGCGGTCTGTTGCGCGCCGGCCTGGAACTGATGTCGGCCGGTGAATGCCGTGCCGTGGCCACTGACGAAATCCTGCGCACCGCCGAAGGCGCATTGATCGATGCCTTCCGTCCGGGCTTCAACCTTGACCTGCTGCAAAGCCTGCCGGCGCAGATGGCGCGGCACTGGCTGATCCGTCGTGACGTGTTGATCGAAGCCGGCGGCTATCAGGCTGATTTCAGCAAGGCGCTGGAGTTTGATCTGTTGCTGCGCATCATCGAGCAGGGCGGTCTCAATGGTCTGGCGCACCTCGACGAACCGTTGCTGATTTCCCGGGCAGCGGAACCGGAAGAAAACGCCGACGAGCGTCAGGCCCTGCTGCGGCATCTGGGCAATCGCGGCTACAAGGCCAAGATTACCTCGACGCAACCTGGCACCTATCAGGTCGACTACCGTCACACCGAGCAGCCGCTGGTATCGGTTATCCTGCCGGCCAGTGATGATCTGCCGGCACTGCAGCGTTGCCTGGAAGGTATTTTGCTCAGAACGCGCTACACCCGTTATGAAGTGTTGATCGCGGCCAATCCGAACCTCTCGGCTGACGTCAATGACTGGCTGGGAACCCTGCGCAACGCCAAGGTCCGCGTGCTGCGCGCCGAGCAGGTCCTGAGCGACGTGGCTCTGTGCAATGCTGCCAGCCAGGAGGCGCAGGGCGAGTTCCTGGTGCTGATGGCGGCCGATGGTGAAGTGGTCAACCCGAACTGGATCGAGCAGTTGCTCAATCACGCCCTGCGGCCGGAGGTCGGTATCGTGGGTGCGAAACTGGTCGACCGTGACGGCAAGATCTCCCAGGCGGGTCTTATTCTCGGCTTGAATGGCGGCGTAGGTTCTGCCTTTGTCGGCGAGAAACACGACGCCAACGGTTACATGCATCGCCTGGCGGTGGAGCAGAACTACTCGGCGGTATCGGGCGTCTGCCTGATGGTGCGCAAGGAACTGTTCGATGCGCTGGGTGGCCTGGATGAACAGGCATTCGCCGACGGTTACAGCGATGTCGATCTGTGCCTGAAGGCTGGCCAGGCCGGTTTCCTCACCGTCTGGACGCCGCTGGTCCAGGTGATTCATTCCGGTCAACAGGCGCAGTCGCCGCAAGCACTGCAGGCATTGCGTGAAAAATGGTCTGGCGCGTTCGCGGGCGATTCGGCGTACAACGCCAACCTGAGCCTGATCGGCAAAGGGTTTGTCCTGGATGAAAGCGCTTCGCTGAACTGGGCACAGTTGATCGCCTAGGTCGACAGGGAACGGGACTCAAGACATGTTCAACGGTAAATCGATTTTCATCTCTGGCGGCACCGGCTCGTTCGGGCGCAAGTTCATTGCGCGCCTGCTCGAGCAATACCAGCCCAAGCGCGTGGTGGTGTTCTCCCGGGATGAACTCAAGCAATACGAAATGCAGCAGACGTTCAATGCGCCGTGCATGCGCTACTTCCTCGGCGATGTGCGCGATGCCGATCGTCTGCGCCAGGCCATGCGCGGTATCGATTACGTGGTGCATGCCGCGGCGTTGAAACAGGTGCCGGCGGCGGAGTACAACCCGACCGAGTGCATTCGCACCAACGTCAATGGTGCGGAGAACATCATCGCCGCCGCCATCGACAATGGCGTGAAGAAGGTCGTGGCGCTGTCCACCGACAAGGCGGCGAGCCCGATCAATCTGTACGGCGCCACCAAGTTGCTGTCGGACAAATTGTTCGTCGCCGCCAACAACATTGCCGGTGAGCAACAGACGCGTTTTGCCGTGGTGCGCTACGGCAACGTGGCGGGTTCGCGCGGCTCGGTGGTGCCGTTTTTCAGCAAGCTGATTGCCGATGGCGCGAAAGAACTGCCGATCACCGACGAGCGCATGACCCGCTTCTGGATCACCCTCGATCACGGCGTGCAGTTCGTCCTCGACAGCTTTGCGCGGATGCACGGCGGTGAAGTGTTCGTGCCGAAGATCCCGTCGATCCGTGTGGTCGATCTGGCGCGCGGCATGGCCGAGCATCTGCCGCACAAGAATGTCGGCATCCGTCCGGGCGAGAAGCTGCACGAACTGATGGTGCCGCTGGACGATGCGCGGATGACCCTGGAGTTCGCCGATCACTACACCATCCAGCCGTCGATCCGCTTCACCAGCGTCGATGTGGACTTTGCCGAGGACAAACTTGGCGAGCGTGGCGTACCGGTCGGCGAAGATTTCGAATACCGCTCCGACACCAACCCGCACTTCCTTTCGGTGGGGCAGATCGCCGACCTGCACGCGAAGCTGTCGGTATGATTCCCTACGGCCGGCAAAGCCTCGACCAGACGGACATCGACGCGGTCGTCGAAGTGTTGCAGTCCGACTGGTTGACCCAGGGCCCGACCATCGAACGCTTCGAGCAGGCGATGGCCGAGCGTTGCCAGGCCGATTTCGCGGTCGCGGTGTGCAACGCCACGGCGGCGCTGCACATTGCTTGCCTGGCCGCAGGGTTGGGGGCGGGTGACCGTTTGTGGACTACGCCGAACACCTTTCTCGCGTCGGCCAACTGCGGCCGTTACTGCGGCGCCGACGTTGATTTCGTGGACATCGATCCGCTGACCTGGAACCTCGATGCCGAAGTTCTGGCCAGCAAACTCGACGCTGCCGAACGCGACGGCACCTTGCCCAAAGTGTTGGTGGCGGTGGCGTTCTCCGGGCAGAGCTGCGACATGCGGCGAATCGCCGAACTGGCCGAACGCTACAACTTCACCGTGATCGAAGACGCCTCCCACGCGGTTGGCGCCAGCTACGCCGGGCGTCCGGTGGGTTGCGGTGAATTCGCGGCGATGACGGTGTTCAGCTTCCATCCGGTGAAGATCATCACCAGCGGCGAAGGCGGCATGGTGCTGACCAATCGCCCGGAACTGGCCGAGCGCCTGCAACGCCTGCGCAGCCACGGCATGACCCGCGATCCGCAGCAGATGACCGAGCCCAGTCATGGCCCGTGGTATTACCAACAGGTCGAGCTGGGGTTCAATTATCGGATCACCGATCTGCAAGCCGCGCTGGGTCTGTCACAGCTGAGCAAGCTGGACGAATTCATTGCCCGTCGCCGGGAGCTGGCGGCGCGTTACGAGCGCTTGCTGGCGTATTTGCCGGTCACTGTGCCGAGCATCCAGCCGGACGCCGAATCGGCCTGGCACCTGTACGTGGTGCGCTTGCAGACCGAGCGCATCAACCTCAGCCACCGTCAGGTGTTCGAAGGCTTGCGCGCGGCCGGCATCGGCGTGAACCTGCATTACATTCCGGTGCATCTGCAGCCGTACTATCGTGAACTGGGTTTCGCCGAGGGAGACTTTCCCGAAGCCGAGCGTTATTACGCCGAAGCGATCAGCCTGCCGCTGTTTCCGTTGCTGAGCGATCAACAACAGGATTTCGTGGTCGAGCAATTGCGTCGATTGACTGAATGAGTGCCGCTGCGGCGGTGGATGGAAAACGGCAATGCGTGATCTGAGCGAACAGGAACAATTCTGGCAGGGCGAATTCGGTAACCAGTACGTCGACCGCAACGTCGGGCAACCGCTGGTGGCGGCCAATCTGGCGCTGTTCGCCAAAGCGCTGACCCGTGCCGGGCGGATCGACAGCCTGCTGGAACTGGGTACCAACGCCGGCAATAACTTGCAGGCGTTGCGGCAGCTGTTGCCGCGCTGTGAGTTGTCCGGTGTCGAGATCAATGCCAGCGCCTGTGCCCAGGCGCGGGCGCTGGACATCGCGAACATCTGGCACGGCTCGCTGTTCGATTTTCCCCGCGAGCGCCGTTACGACCTGACGCTCAGCAAAGGCGTGCTGATTCATCTGGCCCCGGAGCTGTTGCCAACCGCCTATGCGCAGTTGTACGAGCTGAGCCAGCGCTACATCCTGATCGCCGAATACTACAATCCGTCACCGGTGGAAGTGTCCTATCGTGGCAACAGCGGCAAGCTGTTCAAGCGCGATTTCGCCGGGGAAATGCTTGATCGCTATCCGGATCTGCAACTGCTGGATTACGGCTTCGGTTATCACCGCGATCCGCAATTCCCGCTGGATGACGTCACCTGGTTCCTGCTGGAAAAACGCCCTTGAGCAACGTCGCAATCATCCCGGCCCGTGGCGGAAGCAAACGCATTCCGCGCAAGAACCTCAAACTGTTCGACGGTGTGCCGATGATTGCCCGCTCGATTCGCACGGCGCTGGATTCGGGGTTGTTCGACCAGGTGGTGGTCAGCACCGATGACGAAGAGATCGCCGAGCTGGCGCAGGCTCATGGTGCGCAGGTGCCGTTCTTGCGCCCGGCGGAGCTGGCCGATGACTTCACCGGTACGGCGGCGGTGATCGTGCACGCCTTGCAGCAACTGCCGCACTTTGACTATGCCTGCTGCGTGTACGCCACGGCGCCGTTGTTGCAGGCGCGGTTCCTGCGTGAGGGTTATGAATTACTGGAGCGGCATCCAGATAAATCCTTTGCATTTTCGGTCACCGATTTCGGCTTTCCGGTGCAGCGTGCCTTGACCCTCGACGGGCAGGGTGCGCTGACGGCGATGTACCCCGAGTTTCGCAATACCCGTTCGCAGGATCTGCCCGCTGCCTATCAGGATGCCGGCCAGTTCTACTGGGGCCGCAGCGAGGCCTGGCTGCGGGGTGAGATTCTGTATTCGCCGGCCAGCCTGCCGGTGATCCTGCCCCGGCATCTGGTGCAGGACATCGACACCGCTGAAGACTGGAAACGCGCCGAATACCTCTATGCCGTACTCAAGGCCGGCGGGGAGCTGCAATGAGAGTGCTGATCCGCGCCGACGCCTCGCCGACTATCGGCAGCGGCCACATCGCCCGATGCCTGACGCTGGCGCGGGTGTTGCGTGCGCAGGGCAGTGATGTCGCATTTGCCTGTCGTCGCTTGCCGGGGCATCGGCTCGATGCGTTGCAGAGTGAAGGCTTCGAGACATTCGCGTTGCCGGATCGCTACGCCGGTGAAGACCCGGAGCAGGCCATCGAGTCGATGCTGCCGTGGCAGGCGGATATCGATGCGCTGGCGACACAGCTGGAAGGGCAGGCCGGATTCGACTGGGTCATCGCCGACCATTACGGCCTCGATCATCACTGGCAGACCGCCGCCCGGCGCTTCGCACCACGGATCGCCGCTGTGGACGATCTGGCGACCCGTCGCTACAGCGTGGATCTGTTGCTCAATCAGAACCTCTCCGGCCTCAGTGAAAACTATCAGCCGCTGCTTCCGGCTGGCTGCCGAACATTGCTCGGCCCGCGCTTTGCCATGCTGCGTGAAGAGTTCGGCGGCCCGGCCATCGAAATCAAACCTGTGGCGCGGCGGGTGCTGGTGAATTTCGGCGGCTTCGACGCTGCCCGCCAGACCCATCACGCGATGCGGGCGCTGGCGGATTTTTCCGGGCTTGAAGTGGACTTTGTCGCGGGTGCAGACAACCCGGCATGGACAGAGATGCAGGCACTGGCCGAGACGCGGCCGAACTGGCGTCTGCACAGTTTTGTCAGCGATTTTCATCGACGCATGACCGACGCCGACCTGTTCATCGGCGCCGGCGGTGGCACCAGTTGGGAGCGTGCGGCCCTGGGCCTGCCGACGATTTGCATTGCGGTATCGAACAACCAGCAGGCCAACGGCGAGGTGATGGCGGCGGCCGGCGCCCATGTGTTCATGGGAGCCCGGGAGCAGGTGAGCGTCGAGCAACTGCGTGATGCCATCGGTTTTGTCGTCGACAATTTTTATTTGCGGCAGAGCCTGGCCGAGCGTTCACGGCAACTGGTCGACGGACGTGGTGCGCTGCGGGTCGCGGCGGCACTGGCCGGTGCGGTGCTCAAGTTGCGCGCAGTGACGCTGGACGATGCGCAGGTGTTGTTCGACGGGCGCAATGCCGACGCCGTGCAGCGCTGGTCGGTGAAGAGCGGCGTGATCGAATGGTCGCAGCATCTGAACTGGTTGAACGCCAGTCTGCGCAATCCTCAACGACTGTTGTTGATCGCCGAGGCCGATGACGGCCCGGTCGGTGTGTTGCGCTACGATCTGCGCGGCTTTGAAGCCGAAGTTTCGCTGTATCTGCTGGAGGGGCGTTTCGGTCTCGGCTGGGGCAGGGCGCTGCTGACGCGAGGCGAGGCATTTGTCACAGCGCACTGGCCGCAACTGACCACGATCAGCGCACAGGTCTTGCCGGCCAACCAGGCCTCATTGAATGTATTTCGTGACGCCGGGTTCACCCAAAGTGCCTGCGTGTTCACCAAGGATTTGAAGGAACACCGTTCATGAACAGTTTCAAGATTGGCGACCGCCTGATCGGCGCCGACGCACCGCCGTTCATCATTGCCGAAATGAGCGGCAACCATAACCAGTCGCTGGACGTCGCCCTGCAGATCGTCGAAGCGGCTGCCAAGGCCGGTGCTCACGCCCTGAAGCTGCAAACCTACACCGCCGACACCATGACCCTGGATCTGGCGGAAGGCGAATTCTTCATCAAGGATCCGAACAGCCTCTGGGCCGGCACCTCGCTGTACGACTTGTACGAGAAGGCCCACACCCCCTGGGAATGGCACGCGCCGATCTTCGCCCGGGCCAAGGAGCTGGGCATGCTCGCGTTTTCGACGCCGTTCGATGACAGCGCCGTGGACTTCCTTGAAAGCCTCGATGTGCCGGCCTACAAGATCGCCAGCTTCGAAAACACTGATCTGCCGCTGATTCGCCGCGTCGCGGCGACCGGCAAGCCAATGATCATTTCCACCGGCATGGCCAGCATCGCCGAGCTCGACGAAACTGTGCGCGCGGCCCGTGAAGCCGGGTGCAAGGATCTGGTGCTGCTCAAATGCACCAGCACCTACCCGGCGACGCCGCTCAACAGCAATGTGCGCACGATCCCGCATCTGCGTGAGCTGTTCGGCTGTCAGGTGGGGCTGTCCGATCATTCGATGGGTGTTGGTGTGTCGGTGGCCGCTGTGGCGCTGGGCGCAACCGTGGTGGAGAAACACTTCACCCTCGACCGCGCTGCGGGCGGGGTGGACGCGAGTTTCTCGCTGGAGCCCGCGGAAATGGCCAGCCTGGTGGTCGAAACCGAGCGCGCCTGGCAGGCCATGGGCCAAGTGCATTACGGCGTGACCGAGGCTGAGAAAAAGTCTCTGGTTTACCGTCGGTCGCTGTACGTCACGGCCGATATGGCGGCCGGTGAGCCCTTCACGGCGGCCAATCTGCGCGCCATTCGTCCCGGTCTCGGTCTGCCGCCCAAGCACACCGATGCCGTCCTCGGCCGCCGTGCGCGGGTGCCGATCAAGCGCGGCACGCCGCTGGACTGGTCACTGGTCGAATAACCCGATCTGCACCGATTCGGCAAAATAGCGTGACCTGCGAGTCATAACGCGCATCTTCACTGTATTGTATTGACCGGGGAGATGGCGCCTGGCCCGTTATCGGTTGCAGTGATAGCCCTTTGCGCTCCCCGTGGCTGCCCTTTGTGGCGGCCGTTTTCTGTTTGTCGGCGCCCCTCGAATCCTTGCGAGCGGTGGTATTGGGCTGTTTATTATTGGGAAGCCGTAATGATTGGCATAAAAAGCATTGCGAGCTACGTTCCTGTAGCCGGCGTGGACAATTACGCACAAGGTGCAAAATTCGAGAAGGATGAAGAATTCATCCTCGGCAAGATCGGTTCGGCCTTCCTCCCACGTAAAGACGCGGAACAGGAAACCTCCGATCTGTGCGTTGAAGCGGCCAATGCGCTGTTTGCCAACAACCCTGAACTGAAACGTGAATCCATCGACGCGCTGATCGTCGTCACCCAGAACGGTGACGAAGAAGGCTTGCCGCACACCGCTGCCATCGTTCAGGACAAGCTCGGCCTGCCGACCAACGTCGCAGCGTTCGATATTTCCCTGGGTTGCTCCGGTTACGTCTACGGCATCTACGCGATCAAGGGCTTCATGGAAGCCGCCGGTCTGAAGAACGGGTTGCTGATCACTGCCGACCCGTATTCGAAAATCGTTGACCCGGAGGACCGCAACACCACCATGCTGTTCGGCGATGCGGCCACCGCGACCTGGATGGGTGAAGACCCGGTCTGGGCGCTGGGCAAGGCCAAGTTCGGCACCGACGGTTCCGGTGCGCCCCACCTGAAAGTCACCGATGGCGTTTTCTTCATGAACGGTCGTCAGGTGTTCAACTTTGCATTGTTGAAAGTCCCGGCGCACTTGCATGAATTGCTCGACGATTCCGGCCTCAACGCGGATGACATCGATGCGTTCTGCATTCACCAGGGCAGCGCGGCGATTGTCGATGCGGTGGCGCGGCGCTTCGAAGGCGAGCCGGAGAAGTTCATCAAGGACATGGTCGAGACCGGCAACACCGTGTCATCGAGCATTCCGTTGCTGCTGGAGAAGCACGCGCTGGATTCCAGCTGGAACCGAGTGGCGCTCAGCGGTTTCGGCGTCGGTCTTTCGTGGGGTTCGGCGATTATCTATCGTCCTTGAACCACCCAAAACGACGGATACAAAAATAGCGTTCAAGGGGTAACCTTGAACGCTATTTTTTTGCCTGAATGGAGCGCGAGGCGCCATGAGCGAGTTTTTTCAAGCCAATGCCAACGTCATTGAGCGACGCTGGCCGGCGCTGTTCGCACGGTTGATGAGCGAAGACAGTTCGACGATCGAGGCCGGGTTGGCGCAGGGGCTGGGTTCGACGCTGAGCATCAACGGCATTCAGCTCACCAGTCGCCACGACCGCGTCCATGAGGCCCGGGTTCAGGCCGCCAGTCTGCCGGCGGACAAGTCGCGATTGCACGTCTATGGCACCGGCCTCGGAGATTTGCCGACCGTGCTGCTGGAGCGTGCCGGGCTTGAGCGCTTGTATGTGCATATCCTCAATGGAGCGCTGTTCGCACTGGTGTTGCAACTGATTGATCAGCAGCAATGGCTGGAAGATCCCCGGGTAGAACTTCTATACGCCGGTGACCTGCCAGACATCTGCACGCCGTTCTTTGCCTTGCCGGCGGAGATGCTGCTGGCCGACGACTTCAACGCGAAGATCCGTGATCGGCTGGTCAGTGAAGTGCACCTGAGCTTCAATAATCGTGAGTTCGATCCGCAGTCGCCCTTCATTCAACAACGCCTGCAGGACTGCCTGCCGGTGTTGCTCGCTGACGATGACGTGGCGCAATTGTTCGGCACCTGCGTCGGTCGGGAGATCTACGTGATCGGCACCGGGCCGACCCTTGAGCAGCATTTCGAGCGACTGGCCGCGATTCGCGAGCGAGATGAGCGCCCACTGTTCATTTGTGTCGATACCGCTTACCGGCCACTGCGTGAGCACGGGATCGTGCCCGACTGCGTGGTGAGTATCGATCAGCGCATCAGCTTCCGGCATTTGCCCTTTGAAGAGTCCGACGGCATCCCGCTGGTGTATCTGCCCATGAGCGACCCTGAGGTACTGAGGGCCTGGAAGGGCAAGCGTTACGGCGGTTATTCGCTGAGCCCGGTCTATGCGGCATTGCGTGAGCAACATCCGCGGGCGCTGCTGCATGTCGGCGGCAGTGTGATTCATCCGGCGGTGGATCTGGCGGTGAAGATGGGCGCGGCGCGAATCACGTTGTTTGGCGCCGACTTTGCGTTTCCGATGAACAAGACCCACGCCGGCTGGAGTGACGGTGATCTGGGGCCATCGGTGAATCAGGCGCGGCACTGGGTGCGTGACGGCTTCGGTGAGCGTGTCAGTACTCAGCTCAATTTTCGCGGTTATCTGTGTGTGCTTGAGCGATACATCGCCAGTCAGCCGCACGTCGAGTTTTTCAACAGTAGCCGCGCAGGTGCGTTGATTGCCGGGACGCGTTTCAATCAGGAGTTCGTGCAATGAGTGCGCTGCAAGGCTGTGTCGACGAATGCCGGCGCTGTGCAGGCCTGTTTCGCCTGGGACGTGATGTTGAAGCGGCGCTGGACATGGTGGATGTGTTCGAAGGTGCACAACTTCTGCTGGTGTCCGCTCCGCCGGATGTCCAGCAGTCGTGGGCGCAAGTACTCACGCAAATGCTCGAATGTCAGGAGCGCCAGGACTGGCTCGGGCTCGCCGATTTCATGGAGTACGAATTGATCGGGTTGCTGGAAAAATCTGCGGTTTGAAGAAAGCCGACAGCACTGGCCCGCAGGTTTGCGCCACGGACGGTTTTATGGCGTCATTTTTTCGGGGGTGAAGTGCTGCTAAGTCTTTGTTTTCGCGGGGGTGGCAGGGTGATGGCAAAAATTTTCAAAAAAGCCCTCAAGCAACCTGCAAACCCGACGATAACTATTACGAAGGTTCTCTAGGCCATACCCGGCGGTTGCCAGGGCCGGAAGCCGCAGTACCCAACCAACGAGGAATTCGTCATGGCTTTAACAGTAAACACCAACACCACGTCGTTGAACGTTCAGAAAAACCTGAACCGCGCCTCCGACGCTCTGTCGACTTCGATGCAGCGCCTGTCTTCCGGCCTGAAAATCAACAGCGCTAAAGACGACGCCGCTGGCCTGCAGATCGCTACCCGCATGTCCTCGCAGATCCGTGGTAACACCCAGGCTATCCAGAACGCCAACGACGGTATCTCCGTTGCCCAGACCGCTGAAGGCGCTCTGCAAGCTTCGACCGACATCCTGCAGCGTATGCGTGAACTGGCTGTTAAAGCTCGTAACGGTACCAACGGCACTGCTGACCAGACCGCAACCAACGCTGAATTCGCTCAGATGTCTGACGAAATCACCCGTATCTCGGCTGCTACCAACCTGAACGGCAAAAACCTGCTGGACGGTTCGGCTGGTACTGTAACTCTGCAAGTTGGCGCCAACACTGGCTCCGCCAACCACATCGACCTGGTACTGAGCGGCAAGTTCGACGCCGTCAGCCTGTCGGTAGGTAGCGGTACTGTTGTTCTGACCGGTGCTACTTCGGCTGCCGCCGCTTCGAACATCGACAACGCGATCACCGCGATCGACGCTGCAATTGCGAACATCAACGCCACTCGCGCCGCTCTGGGTGCTTCGCAAAACCGTCTGACCAGCACCATCCAGAACTTGCAGAACATCACCGAGAACACCACTGCTGCACAAGGTCGCGTACAAGATACCGACTTCGCCGCAGAGACTGCTAACCTGACCAAGCAGCAAACCCTGCAACAGGCTTCGACCTCTGTTCTGGCTCAAGCCAACCAACTGCCTTCCGCTGTACTGAAGCTGCTTCAGTAATTTCGGAATGAGTTTGGCGGGGGAGTGCGCTTGCGTGCTCTCTCGCTTTTTCACGTTAAGAGGTGATGAGCATGGACATGAGCGTAAAGCTTAACGTGACTTATCCGGCTCCCAAACCAGCCAATACTGTCACTGACAAGCCGTCGGAAACGAAGCCGCAGGCTGCTGATGCCGTTGCTGCCGTAAAAGACAGTCAGGAAACGGATGAAAGCAAATTGAAGTTGGCGGTGCAGGAGATCGAGAAGTTCGTGCAATCGATCAAGCGCAATCTGGAGTTCTCTATTGATGAGCATTCCGGGAAAGTCATCGTCAAAGTGATTGCAAGCGAGACGGGCGAAGTCGTACGGCAGATCCCCTCCGCAGAAGCGCTGAAGCTGGCAGACAGCCTCGCCAACGCGAGCCACGTTTTGTTCGACGCCAAAGTCTGATAGCTGGCATGAATCGTGTTTGAAGTTCTTTAGGCGCCTGCAAGGGTCAAAAGACTGGCAACAACCCCAAGGGAGATGCACATGGCAAGTCCAATTTTACCGGGTACGGGCCTGGGTTCCGGCCTGGACATCGGTGCGATCGTTACTGCGCTGGTCAACGCGGACAAGTCGCCGAAGCAGACGCAGATCGATGCCACGACCAAAACCAACACGCTGAAGATCTCCGGTATCGGTACGCTGAAAAGTGCGCTGACGACATTCCAGGCGGCGATGGCCAACCTGGGCAGCAAGACCACCCCTGCGTTTTCCGGTTACACCGCTACGTCGGCGACTCCGACTGTTCTGGGCGTGACTTCGGATAACACCGCAGTATCGGGTACATACAGTGTAGTTGTGCAGAAACTGGCCACGGGCTCGAAAGTAGCCAGTGCATCCTTTGCCGGTGGTGCTGCCAGTGCCATTCCGAGTGGTACCCTGAAAATCAGTCAGAATGGCACTGATTACAATGTTGCGATCCCGGCGAACGCGACTTTGCAGAGCACTCGCGATGCAATCAACTCGGCTCAGGCTGTCAATGGTATTTCCGCGAACATCGTGACCGACAGCTCCGGATCTTCGCGTCTGGTGATCAGTTCGAGCAAGACGGGCGCGGGTTCTGACCTGACAGTCAGCGGTATTGCCGGTCTGGAGATCGACGGTACCCAGCAGATGGGCCCAACCCCGGCACCAGGTGCCTCCGGCTCGGTCAATGGCCTGGCACAGGATGCGCAGCTGACCATCGACGGTCTTCAGGTAAGCAGCAAGAGCAACACGGTCACTGGCGCCATCAGCGGTTTGACGATGAACCTGCTGACTGTTCCTGCTACGCCCGGAACACCGGTTACGGTAACCGTTGATGCCAACACCAAAGGTTTGCAGACGTCCGTTCAGTCTTTCGTTGATGCCTACAACACCCTGAAGAGCACCATCGATACTTTGTCCAAGGCAACGCCGGACGAAAATGGCAAGCTGACCGTTCAGGCGGCGTTCACCGGTGATTCTCTGCCGCGTTCGCTGATTGCCGACATACGTGGTCAGTTGACCGCTCAGAGCGCTACTGCCGGTACGCCGATGGCCTATCTTTCGCAGTTGGGCGTCATGACCGACAAGCTCACCGGTAACCTGACGTTCGACACGGCTGCGTTCACCAAAGCCATGT
Source organism: Pseudomonas sp. SDO52101_S400 (assembly GCF_054071635.1). Lineage (NCBI taxonomy): Bacteria > Pseudomonadati > Pseudomonadota > Gammaproteobacteria > Pseudomonadales > Pseudomonadaceae > Pseudomonas > Pseudomonas sp. SDO52101_S400. Next base: position 24,836 of record NZ_JBSVWF010000052.1, read on the forward strand.
CCACACCGGGCATGACCGGCAAGGTCCAGGACATGTTCACCGGCACCAACGACACCAATGGTCTGTTGACCCGTATGAGCAAGGCGGTCGATCCTTACCTCAAGGCTTCGCCTGATGGCAAGACCACGACCGGTCTGCTGGATCAGCGTCTGACGATCCTGAACAACAACACCAGGGACCTTACCAACCAGCAATTGGCGCTGGATCTGCGGGTCGCCAACCTGACCAAGACGTTGACTGCCAAGTACAACGCCATGGACTTGCTGGTAGGGCAGATGAAGGCCACGGCGAGCAACATTACTTCGTTCTTCAGCTCGCTGAACGCTCAGCAATCTGCGAAGTAACATGCAAGCGCGACAAAAACCCGGCTACGCTTTCGAGCGTGTGCCGGGTTTTTGTCTTATGGTCTAAAGTTTTTCGACTCGCAGGCGATACACTGTTCATACGAGTCATTGTGGCAAATGAGGTAGAACATGAATCCGATGTTAGCCCTTCGGCAATACCAGAAAGTTGGCGCCCACGCTCAGACATCCGAAGCGAGCCCACACCGTCTGGTGCAAATGCTGATGGAAGGTGGCCTGGCACGTATTGCCCAGGCCAAAGGTGCGATCGAGCGCAAGGACATTCCTGCCAAATGCACGGCAATCAGCAAGGCCATTGGTATCGTCAGCGGCTTGCGTGAAGGTCTGGACCTTGAGAATTCCGCCGATACGCTGGCTGATCTGGACGGGCTGTACATCTACATGATGAAGCGCCTGGCCGAGGCCAACATCAACAGCGATCCGCGTATTCTGGATGAAGTAGCCGGCTTGCTGAGTACGGTAAAAGAAGGCTGGGACGCCATCGCGCCTGTGCCCGCTCCTCAGTTCTAAGGAGATCACCATGAGTCTTGTATTGCAGCGAATCGAAGAAACCCGAGAGGCGTTGGTCGGTGCACTGGCCGAGCGCAACTGGGAGGCCATCGGTCAACTGGATCTCGATTGCCGTTCCTGCATGGAAGATGTCTTGAGTGAGGCTTCGCTGGATGAAGTGGCGCTGCGTGACAATCTTGAGGAGTTGCTGCATGTCTACAAGCAGCTTCTTGAGGTCGCCATGGGTGAGCGTCAGGCGATAGTCGACGAGATGTCGCAGATCACCCAAGCGCAGAACGCGGCAAAGGTTTACCATCTGTTTGGTTAATTAACCCTCAGTTAATCCAGACATGTGCGCCATAAATTTGACTGTGCACGGTTTTTTGACTTAACTAGTGGCTGTTTTCAGATTTCAGGCGTCTACAGGCACGAAGTGTCCTGCAAGCGTCTCGCTTGCCCCTCGTTTCGGGCATTGAGTTGACTAGGGAAGTTGCTATTGCATGTGGCGTGAAACCAAAATTCTGCTGATCGATGACGATAGCGTCCGCCGCCGCGACCTGGCGGTGATTTTAAATTTTCTTGGCGAAGAAAATTTACCCTGCGGAAGCCATGACTGGCAGCAGGCAGTCGGCTCTTTGTCGTCTAGTCGTGAGGTCATTTGCGTACTGATCGGGACGGTCAATGCTCCTGGTGCGCTTTTGGGCCTGTTAAAGACACTCTCAACCTGGGATGAGTTCCTTCCGGTTTTGCTGATGGGCGATAATTCTTCGGTGGACTTGCCCGAAGACCAGCGCCGCCGGGTGCTTTCGACTCTCGAAATGCCGCCGAGCTACAGCAAATTGCTGGACTCCCTGCACCGTGCCCAGGTCTATCGCGAAATGTACGACCAGGCCCGCGAGCGCGGCCGTCATCGCGAGCCCAACCTGTTCCGCAGCCTCGTCGGCACCAGTCGGGCGATCCAGCATGTGCGCCAGATGATGCAGCAGGTGGCCGACACCGACGCCAGCGTGCTGATCCTCGGCGAGTCCGGCACCGGCAAGGAAGTGGTTGCGCGTAACCTGCATTACCATTCCAAGCGCCGTGATGCGCCGTTTGTGCCGGTCAACTGCGGGGCGATCCCGGCAGAGCTGCTGGAAAGCGAGCTGTTCGGCCACGAGAAGGGTGCCTTCACCGGCGCGATCACCAGCCGTGCCGGCCGCTTCGAGCTGGCCAACGGCGGTACGCTGTTCCTCGACGAAATCGGCGATATGCCGCTGCCGATGCAGGTCAAGCTGCTGCGCGTATTGCAGGAACGCACCTTCGAGCGCGTGGGCAGCAACAAGACCCAGAGCGTCGACGTACGCATCATCGCCGCGACCCACAAGAATCTCGAAAGCATGATCGAGATCGGCACCTTCCGCGAAGACCTCTACTATCGCCTGAACGTGTTCCCGATCGAGATGGCGCCGCTGCGTGAGCGCGTCGAAGACATTCCGCTGCTGATGAACGAGCTGATTTCGCGGATGGAGCACGAGAAGCGCGGCTCGATCCGTTTCAACTCCGCCGCCATCATGTCCCTGTGCCGTCACGGCTGGCCGGGCAACGTCCGCGAGCTGGCCAACCTGGTGGAGCGCATGGCGATCATGCACCCGTACGGGGTGATCGGCGTGGTCGAGTTGCCGAAGAAATTCCGCTACGTCGACGACGAAGACGAGCAAATGGTCGACAGCCTGCGCAGCGATCTGGAAGAGCGCGTGGCAATCAACGGCCACACGCCGGACTTCACCGCCAACGCCATGCTGCCGCCGGAAGGCCTGGATCTGAAGGACTACCTCGGTGGCCTGGAGCAAGGGCTGATCCAGCAGGCACTGGATGATGCCAACGGTATCGTGGCGCGTGCCGCCGAACGCCTGCGTATTCGACGCACCACGCTGGTGGAGAAGATGCGCAAGTACGGCATGAGCCGACGCGATGGTGATGAACAGGCGGATGATTGACGCCTGTTTTTCAACTGCTTCATTTATAAGCAGTTTTTTTTAGGCACGGGTATTGCTACATCCCTCGCAACGTTCCGTTTAACTGACGGTCAGCCAAGCGAGAGAGCACAATGCCCCAAGCCTCCCAGATGTCTTCTGTTCCCGAGTCCTCGGGGCAACTGCCGTCCGTAGAGCAGGCCAGTCGGCAGGGGCTTGAGCAGGCGTTCGCGCTGTTCAACCAGATGTCGAGTCAACTGACCGACTCCTACAGCATGCTTGAAGCCCGGGTCACCGAGCTCAAGGGTGAACTGGCTGTGGTCAGCGCCCAGCGCATGCAGGAGCTGGCGGAAAAAGAACGTCTGGCCAACCGTCTGCAAAATCTCCTCGATCTGTTGCCCGGTGGCGTCATCGTCATCGACGGTCACGGCATCGTGTGCGAGGCCAATCCGGCCGCCATCGATCTGCTCGGATTGCCGCTGGAAGGCGAGCTGTGGCGTCATGTCATTGCCCGTTGCTTCGCGCCCCGTGAAGACGATGGTCATGAAATCTCCCTGAGAAACGGTCGGCGCCTGTCGATTGCCACTCGCTCGCTGGATGCGGAGCCAGGGCAATTGGTGCTGCTCAACGACCTGACTGAAACCCGTCACCTGCAGGATCAGCTCGCACGCCACGAGCGGCTGTCTTCGTTGGGGCGCATGGTCGCCTCGCTGGCTCATCAGATTCGCACGCCGCTTTCCGCTGCGCTGCTCTACGCCAGTCATTTGACTGAGCAGGCGCTGCCGGTCGCCACTCAGCAGCGTTTTGCCGGACGCCTCAAGGAGCGCCTGCATGAGCTGGAGCACCAGGTGCGCGACATGCTGGTGTTTGCTCGCGGTGAATTGCCGCTGACCGACCGCATCACGCCCAATGCCCTGATGCAGTCGTTGCAGGCGGCGGCGCTGACCCACGTGCAGGATCTGCCAATTCGCTGGCAGTGCGACAGTCATGCAGGCGAGTTGCTGTGCAATCGCGACACGCTGGTCGGTGCAGTCCTCAATCTGATTGAAAACGCCATTCAGGCCAGTGGCAATGACGTGCGCCTGAAAGTGCATTGCTACACCCGCGAAAACACCCTGCGTCTGTGTGTCAGTGACAACGGTGGCGGTATCGAGCCGGCGGTGCTGGCGCGGCTGGGCGAGCCGTTTTTCACCACCAAGGTCACCGGCACCGGCCTGGGCCTGACCGTGGTCAAGGCCGTGGCCCGTGCGCATCAGGGACAATTGCAGCTGCGCTCGCGGGTCGGGCGCGGCACGTGTGCGCAGGTGATCCTGCCGATGTTTTCCGCTGTACAGGGAGCTGAGTGAAAGTCATGGGCATCAAGGTTCTGCTGGTCGAGGATGACCGCTCATTGCGCGAGGCGCTGGCCGATACGCTGCTGCTGGCCGGCCACGATTATCACGCAGTGGGTTCGGCTGAGGAGGCGCTGAAGGCCGTGGAGTGCGAGGCGTTCAGTCTGGTCGTCAGCGACGTCAACATGCCCGGTATGGACGGTCATCAATTGCTCTGCCTGCTGCGCGCCCGCCAGCCGCAATTGCCGGTGTTGCTGATGACGGCTCACGGCGCCGTCGAGCGTGCGGTCGATGCCATGCGTCAGGGCGCGGCGGATTATCTGGTCAAGCCATTCGAGCCCAAGGCGCTGCTGGATCTGGTTGCGCGTCACGCCTTGGGTAATCTCGGTACAGCCGACGCGGAAGGGCCGATCGCGGTCGAGCCGGCCAGTGCACAACTGCTGGATCTGGCGGCGCGGGTCGCGCGCAGTGATTCCACCGTGCTGATTTCCGGCGAGTCCGGCACCGGCAAGGAAGTGCTGGCGCGCTACATTCACCAGCAATCCCATCGCGCCCGTCAGCCGTTCATTGCGATCAACTGCGCGGCGATCCCGGACAACATGCTCGAAGCGACATTGTTCGGTCACGAGAAGGGTTCGTTCACCGGCGCCATCGCGGCGCAGGCCGGCAAGTTCGAGCAGGCCGACGGCGGCACCATTCTGCTCGACGAAATTTCCGAAATGCCCCTGGGTTTGCAAGCCAAGCTGCTGCGCGTCCTGCAGGAGCGCGAGGTGGAGCGGGTCGGTGCGCGCAAGCCGATCGCCCTCGATATCCGTGTGGTCGCGACTACCAACCGTGATCTGGCGGGCGAAGTGGCGGCGGGGCGGTTCCGTGAAGACCTCTACTATCGCCTGTCGGTATTTCCGCTGGCCTGGCGTCCGTTGCGTGAGCGGACCGCCGACATCCTGCCGCTGGCCGAGCGTCTTTTGGCCAAACACGTCAATAAAATGAAGCATGCAATGGCGAAGTTCTCGCCCGAGGCGCAGGCGTGCCTGATCGGTTATCCATGGCCGGGCAACGTGCGCGAACTGGATAACGCGGTCCAGCGGGCGTTGATTCTGCAGCAGGGCGGCTTGATCCAGCCGCAGGATTTCTGCCTTTCGGGCCCTGCGCTGTTCGCCCCATTGCCGGTGGCGGTGCCGACTGCGCCAGTCATTCGTGAAGTCGACATCGAGGCGGATTCGGCCGGGGCGCTGGGCGATGACCTGCGTCGTCGCGAGTTCCAGATGATCATCGACACCCTGCGCACCGAGCGCGGACGACGCAAGGAGGCCGCCGAAAAACTCGGTATCAGCCCGCGTACGTTGCGCTACAAACTGGCGCAAATGCGCGACGCGGGAATGGATGTCGAAGGGTATCTGTTCGCCACCTGAGGGGTGGCGCAAACGTTTGAAATCGCATTTCTCGAAGCGGTGTCCGTGAGCTGGCACCGTTGTTGCTAACACCTGAGTACCCGCCGAGTGAGTGTCAAAAAATTGCGGGCCGCCCAAGAGAGTAGACCATGAGCCAAGGTATTGAAATTAATCGGTTGATGACGGACATGAAGGCCATGCAAATGGACGCCATGTCGAAGCCGAAATCGACTGCCGCCGTCCCTGAAGTGGCGGGCAGCAGCTTTTCCGACATGCTCGGTCAGGCCATCAACAAAGTGAACGATACCCAACAGGCTTCGAGCCAATTGGCCAACGCGTTCGAAATCGGCAAGAGCGGCGTCGATCTGACGGACGTGATGATTTCCTCGCAGAAGGCCAGCGTGTCGTTCCAGGCTCTGACCCAGGTGCGCAACAAGCTGGTTCAGGCTTATCAAGACATCATGCAGATGCCGGTTTAAGGACGAGATTGAGTCATGGCAGAAGCAGTCGCCGATAACGTTCCGGCCAAGGCCACCCCGATAGACGGCAAACCGCCGCTGTTCGGCCTGTCCTTCCTGGAAAACCTCTCCGAGATGACCATGCTGCGTCAGGTGGGCCTGTTGGTCGGCCTGGCTGCGAGCGTGGCGATTGGCTTTGCCGTGGTGCTGTGGTCGCAGCAGCCGGACTACCGGCCTTTGTACGGCAGCCTTGCCGGTATGGACGCCAAGCAGGTCATGGACACCCTGGCCTCCGCCGACATTCCCTACACCGTCGAGCCGAACTCCGGCGCCTTGCTGGTCAAGGCCGATGACTTGTCCCGTGCACGACTGAAACTCGCCGCTGCTGGTGTCACTCCCAGCGACGGCAACATCGGTTTCGAGATTCTCGACAAGGAACAGGGTCTGGGCACCAGCCAGTTCATGGAAGCGACCCGTTACCGTCGCGGCCTCGAAGGTGAACTGGCCCGCACCATCTCCGCTCTGAACAACGTCAAGGGCGCACGCGTTCACCTGGCGATCCCGAAAAGCTCGGTGTTCGTGCGTGACGAGCGCAAGCCAAGTGCTTCGGTACTGGTCGAGTTGTACTCCGGTCGTTCGCTGGAGCCGGGTCAGGTCGTTGCCATCATCAATCTGGTGGCCACTTCCGTTCCCGAGCTGAGCAAATCGCAGATCACCGTCGTCGACCAGAAGGGCAACCTGCTGTCGGATCAGGCGGAAAACTCTGAAATGACCATGGCCGGCAAGCAGTTCGACTACAGCCGTCGCATGGAAAGCATGCTCACCCAGCGTGTGCACAATATCCTGCAACCGGTACTGGGCAACGATCGCTACAAGGCTGAAGTGTCGGCCGACATCGATTTCAGTGCCGTCGAATCCACCGCCGAGCAGTTCAACCCGGATCAGCCGGCGCTGCGCAGCGAGCAGTCGGTCAACGAACAACGTACCGCCAGCAATGGCCCGCAAGGCGTACCGGGTGCCCTGAGCAACCAGCCGCCGTCGCCGGCTTCGGCGCCGCAAACCACCGGTGGCGCCCAGGCTTCGACCGGCATGGTGCAACCTGGCCAGCCACTGGTTGATGCCAACGGTCAGCAGATCATGGACCCGGCCACCGGCCAGCCGATGCTCGCGCCGTACCCTGCAGACAAGCGTCAACAATCCACCAAGAACTTCGAACTCGACCGTTCCATCAGCCACACCAAACAGCAGCAGGGTCGCCTGAATCGCCTGTCGGTGTCGGTAGTGGTGGACGATCAGGTCAAGATCAACCCGGCCAACGGCGAAACCACCCGTGCGCCTTGGAGCGCCGACGAATTGGCGCGCTTCACTCGCCTGGTGCAGGACGCAGTCGGTTTCGACGCCAGCCGTGGCGACAGCGTCAGCGTGATCAACATGCCGTTCTCCGCCGAACGCGGTGAAGTGATTGCCGACATTCCGTTCTACTCCCAGCCATGGTTCTGGGACATCGTCAAACAAGTGCTGGGTGTGTTGTTCATCCTGGTGCTGGTGTTCGGCGTGCTGCGTCCGGTGCTCAACAACATCACCGGTGGCGGCAAAGGCAAGGAACTGGCCGGTCTGGGCGGTGACGTGGAACTGGGTGGCATGGGCGGTCTGGACGGTGAACTGTCCAACGATCGCGTCAGCCTCGGCGGCCCGACCAGCATCCTGCTGCCGAGCCCGAGCGAAGGCTATGACGCTCAGTTGAACGCAATCAAGAGTCTGGTGGCAGAAGATCCGGGTCGTGTGGCCCAGGTCGTGAAAGAGTGGATTAACGCAGATGAGTGATAACCGAGCCGCCGTCGCCAAACTGTCCCGGGTCGATAAAGCCGCGATTCTGCTGCTGTCCCTGGGTTCGACCGATGCTGCACAAGTGCTGCGCCACATGGGCCCCAAAGAGGTTCAGCGGGTCGGCGTGGCCATGGCCCAGATGGGCAACGTCCACCGTGAGCAGGTCGAGCAGGTCATGAGCGAGTTCGTCGACATCGTCGGCGACCAGACCAGCCTGGGCGTCGGCTCCGACGACTACGTGCGCAAAATGCTCACCCAGGCCCTGGGTGAAGACAAGGCCAACGGCCTGATCGACCGCATTCTGCTGGGTGGCAACACCAGTGGCCTCGACAGCCTGAAATGGATGGAGCCGCGTGCCGTTGCCGACGTGATCCGCTACGAACACCCGCAGATCCAGGCGATCGTGGTCGCGTACCTCGATCCGGACCAGGCCGGTGAAGTGCTGGGTAACTTCGACCACAAGGTGCGTCTGGACATCATCCTGCGCGTCTCGTCGTTGAACACCGTGCAGCCGGCCGCGCTGAAAGAACTGAACCAGATCCTCGAGAAGCAGTTCTCCGGCAACTCGAATGCCTCGCGCACCACCCTGGGTGGCATCAAGCGTGCGGCGGACATCATGAACTTCCTCGACAGCTCGATCGAAGGCCAGCTCATGGACTCGATCCGCGAAGTCGACGAAGACCTGTCCGGTCAGATCGAAGACCTCATGTTCGTGTTCAACAACCTGGCCGATGTCGACGACCGCGGTATCCAGGCGCTGCTGCGCGAAGTGTCCTCCGATGTACTGGTGCTGGCCCTCAAGGGTTCGGACGAAGGCGTCAAGGAAAAGATCTTCAAGAACATGTCCAAACGTGCTGCCGAACTGCTGCGCGACGACCTCGAGGCCAAAGGCCCGGTGCGCGTCAGCGACGTGGAAACCGCGCAGAAGGAAATCCTCACCATCGCCCGCCGTATGGCCGAAGCCGGAGAAATCGTGCTCGGTGGCAAGGGCGGCGAGGAAATGATCTAACACCATGGGCAAGAACGACGACGATGTGACGGACCTGATCCGTGCCCGGGACGTCCGCGGTTTCGAAACCTGGGCAATCCCGAGTTTCGATCCGCCGGCACCGGAACCCGAGCCGGAACCGGAGCCCGAACCGCCGGAAATGGAAGAAGTGCCGCTGGAGGAAGTCCAGCCACTGACCCTGGAAGAACTCGAAAGCATCCGTCAGGAGGCTTACAACGAGGGCTTTGCCATCGGCGAAAAAGAAGGTTTTCACAGTGCCACCCTCAAGGTGCGCCAGGAAGCCGAAGTGGTCCTCACAGCCAAGGTCAACAGCCTCGAGCAGTTGATGGCGAACCTGTTCGAGCCCATCGCCGAGCAAGACACCCAGATCGAGAAGTCCCTGGTCGACCTCGTGCAGCACATCGCCCGTCAGGTGGTTCAGCGCGAGCTGGCCATCGACTCGACGCAGATCGAACACGTCATGCGCGACGCCCTCAAGCTGTTGCCGTTGGGCGTGGGCAATGTGCGGCTGTACGTCAATCCGCAGGATTTCGAACAGGTCAAAGCCCTGCGCGAACGTCATGAGGAAACCTGGCGTATCGTCGAGGACGAATCGCTGCTGCCGGGCGGTTGCCGGGTTGAAACCGAACACAGCCGCATCGATGCGAGCATCGAAACCCGCGTCAGCCAGGTCATGGCCAAGCTGTTCGACCAGTTGCACGAACAAGCTCTGCATCCGGCCGCGCCGGACATGAGCCTGGACTTGCCGGAAGCGCCGAAACCGGCACATGTCACCGACGAGCCGCTCGCGGACGCCCCCGATGCGCCTTGAACGCACCAGTTTCGCCAAGCGCCTGAGCACCTACGCCGAGGCCACTGAAATCCCCGGCGCGCCGATTCTCGAAGGGCGCCTGTTGCGCATGGTCGGCCTCACGCTTGAGGCCGAAGGCCTGCGCGCCGCCATGGGCACCCGCTGCATGGTGATCAACGACGACAGCTATCACCCGTCGCAGGTTGAAGCCGAAGTCATGGGCTTCTCCGGCAGCAAAGTTTTCCTGATGCCTGTTGGCAGTGTTGCCGGCATCGCGCCGGGCGCCCGTGTGGTGCCGCTGGCCGATACCGGTCGCTTGCCGATGGGCATGAGCATGCTCGGTCGCGTGCTGGACGGCGCCGGCCGTGCGCTGGACGGCAAGGGCGGCATGAAGGCCGAAGACTGGGTGCCGATGGACGGCCCGACCATCAACCCGCTCAACCGTGACCCGATCAGCGAACCGCTGGATGTGGGCATCCGTTGCATCAACGGTTTGTTGACGGTCGGTCGCGGTCAGCGTCTGGGCCTGTTCGCCGGTACCGGTGTCGGTAAGTCGGTGTTGCTCGGCATGATGACCCGCTTCACCGAGGCCGACATCATTGTCGTCGGCCTGATCGGTGAGCGGGGTCGTGAAGTTAAGGAATTCATCGAGCACATCCTCGGTGAAGAAGGCCTCAAGCGTTCGGTGGTGGTTGCGTCGCCAGCGGATGATGCGCCACTGATGCGTCTGCGCGCGGCGATGTACTGCACGCGAATCGCCGAGTATTTCCGCGACAAGGGCAAGAACGTCCTGTTGCTGATGGATTCCCTGACCCGTTTCGCCCAGGCCCAGCGGGAAATCGCCCTGGCGATCGGCGAGCCGCCGGCGACCAAGGGTTATCCGCCTTCAGTGTTCGCCAAACTGCCAAAACTGGTGGAGCGCGCCGGTAATGCGGAGAAGGGCGGGGGTTCGATTACCGCGTTCTACACCGTGCTGTCCGAGGGTGATGACCAGCAGGACCCGATTGCCGACTCGGCACGAGGTGTGCTCGACGGGCACATCGTGTTGTCCCGGCGTCTGGCCGAAGAAGGTCATTACCCGGCCATCGATATTGAAGCCTCGATCAGTCGGGTAATGCCGGCTGTCGTATCGCCGGAACACATGACCCGTGCGCAGTACTTCAAACAGTTGTGGTCGCGCTATCAACAGAGTCGCGATCTGATCAGCGTCGGCGCCTATGTTGCCGGCGGTGACCGCGAGACGGATCTTGCCATCAATCTGCAGCCGCAACTGGTCAGGTATCTGCGTCAGGGCCTGAACGACAGCATCAGCCTGGGTGAAAGCGAGGCGTACCTCGAAACGATTTTCGCCCCTGCGGCCGGCGGGTAACCGGCCATGGCCCTGAGCCGAGCCGCGCGTCTGGCGCCGGTGGTGGAAATGGCCGAAAAGGCCGAGAAAACCGCCGTGCAACGCTTGGGTTACTTCCAGGGTCAGGTGAAGGTGGCCGAAAGCAAACTCGCCGACCTGCATGCCTTTCGTCTGGATTACTCCGAGCAATGGATCGTACGTGGCAGCACGGGCGTGTCCGGGCAATGGCTGCTGGGCTTCCAGGGCTTTCTGGCGCAGCTCGATACTGCGGTCGATCAGCAACGTCAAAGCCTGCAATGGCACCAGAACAATCTGAACAAGGCCCGCGACGCCTGGCAGCAGGCGTTTGCCCGGGTCGAAGGTTTGCGCAAACTTGTACAACGCTATCGCGACGAAGCCCAGAGAGCCGAAGACAAGCGCGAACAGAAGCTGCTGGACGAGTTATCCCAGCGCTTGCCGCGTCGTGATGCCTACTGACGGGTTGATCTCTGACAGTTTGCAGTGACTTCCTGCCTTGCCCCTTCCCCTTGCAGGTGCTAAACCTTGTACAGGTTCGTCAATGACAAGGAAGCCAGTACATGTCAGTCGTTACAGAAGTATCTCCGGATGGGCACAAGCTGACGATTTCGATCAAGGGCCGGTTCGATTTCGGTCGCCATCAGGAGTTTCGCGAGTCCTATGAGCGACTCAATACAAGACCCGACGCCATCGTGGTGGATCTAAAGGATGCCACCTATCTCGATAGTTCGGCCCTGGGCATGTTGCTGCTGCTGCGCGATCACGCGGGTGGCGACCACTCGGATGTGCGAGTGATCAACAGCAATTCGGATGTGCGCAAGATCCTCGCCATCTCCAACTTCGACAAACTGTTCGACATCAGTTGACGGCCATGCAGCCGCAAGAGCCGCTGACGATTCTGATCGCCGAGGACAGCGCCGCTGACCGGCTGCTGTTGTCGACGATCGTCCGGCGCCAGGGGCATGCCGTGCTGACGGCGGCCAACGGTGCCGAAGCGGTGGAGGTGTTTTCCAGTCAACAACCGCATCTGGTCTTGATGGACGCCATGATGCCGGTGATGGACGGTTTCGAAGCCGCGCGACAGATCAAGGTGTTGGCCGGTGAAAACCTGGTGCCGATCATCTTTCTCACGTCACTGACTGAAAGCGAAGCCCTGGTGCGATGCCTGGAGGCCGGCGGTGACGATTTTCTGGCGAAGCCTTACAACCAGGTGATCCTGTCCGCCAAAATCAAGGCGATGGATCGCTTGCGCCGCCTTCAAGCCACGGTGCTTGAACAGCGCGACCTGATTGCCCGGCACCACGACTACCTGCTCAACGAGCAACGGGTCGCCAAGGCCGTATTCGACAAGGTCGCGCATTCCGGTTGCCTGAGTGCACCGAACATCCGCTACCTGCAATCACCCTATGCACTGTTCAACGGCGATCTGCTGTTGGCGGCCTACACGCCGGCCGGTGACATGCATGTGTTGCTCGGTGATTTCACCGGGCACGGTCTGCCAGCGGCGGTCGGCGCCATGCCCCTGGCGGAAGTGTTCTACGGCATGACCGCCAAGGGCTATGGCCTGGCTGAAACCCTGCGGGAAATGAATGCCAAGCTCAAGCGTATCCTGCCGGTGGACATGTTCTGCTGCGCCACGCTGCTCTGCCTGAGTTTTCAGCGCCGCAGCGTGGAGATCTGGAACGGCGGCATGCCCGACGGTTATCTGCATCGTATCGCCACGGGCGAGCGGGTACCGCTTGCTGCACGGCATCTGCCGCTGGGCGTGCTCAGTCCGCAGGCGTTCGACGATCAAACCGAAGTGCTGTCGATGGCGGTAGGCGACCGTGTGTTCCTGCTGTCCGACGGCGTGATCGACACCTGCGATGCCAATGATCAGTTGTTCGGCGTCGAGCGCTTGCAGCGGGTGTTTTCCGACAATCGCCAGCCCGATCGGCTGTTTGCCGAGATCGAGCAGGCCTTGCAGGATTTTCGCGGCGAAGCCCGGGACGATGTGAGCATGGTCGAGGTCAGCCTGCTGGAGATGGCGCAGGTCAATCCGTCGGCGCCGGTGTATTCCGACAGCGGTCAGTCGTGCCCGCTGGACTGGTCGGTGAGCTTCGAATTCCGCGGCGCCACTCTAAGGCGCTTCAATCCGTTACCCTACCTGCTGCAATTGTTGCTCGAAGTGCATGGCTTGCGGACCCAGAGCGGGGCGTTGTACAGCGTACTCGCCGAGCTTTACTCCAATGCGCTGGAGCACGGGGTGCTTGGCCTGGACTCCAGTCTCAAACGCGATGCCTCAGGCTTTGCCCGCTATTATGAACAGCGCAATGAGCGACTGGACGCCTTGCAGGATGGTTATGTGCGCGTGCATTTGCAGATCCGGCCGGAAGGTGAGGGCGGTTGTCTGATCGTGCGGGTGGAAGACAGTGGCAAAGGCTTTGACGTGGCCCGGGTGATGGAGCGGCCGCTCGACGATGTCCGTCTGTCGGGGCGTGGCGTCAGTCTGATCCGGCAACTGAGCAGGAATCCGAGCTGGTCAGACGATGGTCGCAGCGCTCGCGTGGAGTTTTTCTGGGAGGCTCTGGCATAATCCGCGCATTCTTGATCAAGGAGTGAACAAGTGACTGATGCCTGTGTAGATCGCGACGTACTGAGTGCGTTGCAAGAAGTCATGGAGGATGGCTATCCGGAGCTGCTGGATACATTCCTGGCAGATTCCGAAGCGCGCCTGCATGAGTTGCAAAAAACCGCCGATGCCGACGCCTTGTCGTCGGTGGCTCATAGCTTCAAAGGCAGTAGCAGCAATATGGGGGCGACCCGTCTGGCCGAGCTTTGTCAGGAGCTGGAACAGCACGCCAGGGACAAGAGCCCGTCCGAAATCATCAAGCTGGTGGCCGACATCCATAACGAGTTTGCGGATGTGCGCCCCGTGTATGAAGCCGAGCGACAGCGCTCTCCCGCCCATTGATTCAACCGTCCGGCGTTTTTATCCGGCGCCGGACGAAACTGGCCCGGCACTTGCAGTCATCTCGTTCAACTGTACCTACGATCCCAGTGCAGCGGAGACCGTGCCATGCCTGCAACCCCTAACATTCTTCTTCAGACTGCCGCCCAGGCCAAGGCGCAAGCCGCCTCTGCCAAATCGTCAGCATTGGCCGCAGAGCCCGGGGACAAGGCTTCTAGCTTCGCTCAGGTGTTTGCCGATCAGGGACAGAACAAGCCTTCCGTTGCGACCGATAATTCGGTGAAACCTGCACGCGACAAGGACACCGGCAACGTCAGCAAGAAGGACACCGGCAAGGATCAGTCTGCCGCCCCCGAGCCGGCCGTTGCCGATAGCGGCAAAGCCTTGCCCGCCGACAAAACAGCGTCAACTGCAACGGATGACTCGGTGGCCAGCGACGATACGTCCGACACGCCGACCACACCGGTTGCCGACACCACGCCTGTTGTGGATCCGGCGCTCGACCCGGCGCTGATGCAAGTCGTGCAACCGGTCGTCACGCCGCCGGTCGTTGCGGCGCCAGTCGTCGAAGCGCCCGTGAAGCCTGAGACCCCGGCGCCAGCGGTGGCTGCATTGCCGGCGGCTGCAACGGCGACGCCTGCTGTCGACAGTGATTTCGATCCCGAGGCAGATCCCCTCGATTCGATGCCGGCCGTGCGCATGGCGATGGAGCAGAGCGGTCACATTTCCGCGTCCAGCCAGTCGCAGCCCAAGGCGACTCCGGCCCAGACCCAGGCTGACGGCGAGCTGACCTCGGCTCAGACCTTCGCCGCCGGCATGGCCAGCATGCTGGATGTGCAGGCTGACAAGGACAGCACCAGCCAGGGCGGTGAAAAAGCTTTCTCTGGTCTGATCGACGATGGTTTGAAAGACCTGAAGTCCGCCACCAGCGATACCCGCGTGGATGATTTCGCCAACCGTCTGGCGGCGCTGACTCAGGCGGCTACGCCGAAAACCGCCAACGCGCTGCCGGTGAACCAGCCGATCGCCATGCATCAGAGCGGATGGACCGAGGAAGTGGTCAACCGCGTCATGTACCTGTCGAGCAACAACCTGAAGGCCGCCGATATCCAGTTGCAGCCGGCTGAACTGGGTCGCCTGGACATTCGGGTGAACATGGTGCCGGACCAGCAGACCCAGGTGACCTTCATGAGTGCTCACCCGAGCGTTCGCGAGGCGCTCGACGGCCAGATGCATCGCCTGCGTGACATGTTCACCCAGCAGGGCATGGGGCAGGTCGATGTCAACGTTTCCGACCAGAGCCGTGGCTGGCAGGGGCAAGGCCAGGAGCAGGCGCAACAGGGGCAGCAGGGTGGTCGCACCAGCGCCGCCGGTGGTCGCCTGGACTCTTCGGAAGAAGAGTTGACGCCTGCGGCCGTGGCTGAAGCCGCCGCTCAAACCACTAGCGTGATCGGCAGCAGCGCCGTCGACTACTACGCCTGATCAAATCAAAAGCCCCTCACCCTAGCCCTCTCCCTGGGGGAGAGGGGACTGATTGTGGGATGCTCGGGATGCTCGCCGGCCTGATTGTTTTGGACTGAACCCAAGTCGACTCGGTGCCTCAGGTCGACGTATCACGACAAAACAACTCGATCGGCTCCCTCTCCCTCCGGGCGGTCCGACGTTTCGGGAGGGCTGGGGTGAGGGTTGCTTTTGACTTCAGCGTTGTCTCCACTACTACCGACACTTCTGGCATAACACTTGCTCTTGCCTTGCCGTGCGACTGTGAAAACCCGATTAGTGACGGATTATTGGCATGGCGAAGAGCGAAGCAGCAGCAGTAAAAGACCCCGCAACCAAAGGCAAACTCAAGATGATCATTGTGATCGTGCTCGGGTTGCTGCTGGCCATCGGCGCGTCTGTGGGGGCGACGTGGTTCTTCATGCACAGCGCCCAGAGCAAGCCTGCGGCTGCAGTGGAAACCGCTCCGGTCGGCAAGCAACCGGCGATTTTCGAGCCGATGGCGCCGGCCTTTGTGGCCAACTACAACCAGAACGGCCGTCAGCGTTACATGCAGGTGAGCATCACCATGCTGGCGCGCAACCAGGCTGATCTTGAAGCGCTCAAAGTGCACATGCCGGTGATCCGCAACAACCTGGTGATGCTCTTCTCCGGTCAGGACTTCGCCACACTGGCGACGCCGGTCGGTCAGGAGATGTTGCGCCAGAAGGCCACGGCCAGCGTCCAGGAAGTGGCGCAGAAAGAGCTGGGCAAAGTGGTGATCGAACAGTTGCTTTTCACTAATTTCGTACTGCAGTAGGAACACGACATGGCCGTGCAGGATCTGCTGTCCCAGGATGAAATCGACGCGCTGTTGCATGGCGTCGACGATGGTCTGGTACAGACCGATAACGCTGCCGAACCCGGCAGTGTCAAAAGCTACGACCTGACCAGCCAGGATCGCATCGTCCGTGGACGCATGCCGACTCTTGAGATGATCAACGAGCGTTTTGCCCGTTACACCCGCATCAGCATGTTCAACATGCTGCGCCGCTCGGCGGACGTTGCCGTCGGTGGCGTGCAGGTGATGAAGTTCGGCGAATACGTGCACTCGCTGTACGTGCCGACCAGCCTCAACCTGGTCAAGATCAAACCCCTGCGCGGCACCGCGCTGTTCATCCTCGACGCCAAACTGGTGTTCAAGCTGGTGGACAACTTCTTCGGCGGCGACGGCCGTCACGCCAAGATCGAAGGGCGTGAATTCACCCCGACCGAGTTGCGTGTGGTGCGCATGGTGCTGGAACAGGCATTCGTCGATCTGAAGGAAGCCTGGCAGGCGATCATGGAAGTCAACTTCGAGTACATCAACTCGGAAGTGAACCCGGCCATGGCCAACATCGTCGGCCCGAGCGAAGCGATCGTGGTCTCCACGTTCCACATCGAACTCGACGGCGGTGGCGGCGACCTGCACGTGACCATGCCGTACTCGATGATCGAGCCGGTGCGCGAAATGCTCGACGCCGGTTTCCAGTCGGACCTCGACGACCAGGACGAGCGCTGGGTCAACGCCCTGCGTCAGGACGTGCTCGATGTCGACGTGCCGATCGGCGCCACCGTGGCTCGCCGCCAGTTGAAACTGCGCGACATCCTGCACATGCAGCCGGGTGACGTGATCCCGGTCGAGATGCCGGAAGACATGATCATGCGCGCCAACGGCGTGCCGGCCTTCAAGGTCAAGATGGGCTCGCACAAAGGCAACCTCGCGTTGCAGGTGATCGAGCCGATCGAGCGCCGCTGAAGCGGCGCAACACCCCTTTCGCATTTAACTGAATTGTTGCCCGCCGAGGACAAATGATGAACGACGATATGAACGCCCAGGACGATCAGGCACTGGCCGACGAGTGGGCTGCCGCCCTGGAAGAAACCGGTGAAGCCGGGCAGGCCGACATCGACGCGCTGCTGGCCGCCGACGCTGGCGTTTCGAGCTCCAACCGTCTGCCGATGGAAGAGTTCGGCAGCGTGCCGAAGAACAACGATCCGGTCACCCTGGACGGTCCGAACCTGGACGTGATCCTCGACATCCCGGTATCGATCTCGATGGAAGTGGGCAGCACCGACATCAACATCCGCAACCTGCTGCAACTCAACCAGGGTTCGGTGATTGAGCTCGATCGTCTGGCCGGTGAGCCGCTGGATGTGCTGGTCAACGGCACCCTGATCGCCCACGGCGAAGTGGTTGTGGTCAACGAAAAGTTCGGCATCCGCCTGACCGACGTGATCAGCCCAAGCGAACGCATCAAGAAGCTGCGCTGAGTGAAAAAGGTTCTGGGTTCCTTGCTGGCCGTGGTGCTGGCGCTGCCATTGACGGTCATGGCCGCCGAGCCTGCGGCTGCGACTGCTGCGACTGCTCCTGCGGCACCGGCGATTGCTCCGGCGGTCAGCAGCGGTGTCGCCGGGCAATTGACGCAACTGGTGTTCGGTCTGCTGCTGGTGCTGGGGTTGATCTTCTTCCTCGCCTGGCTGTTGCGCCGGGTGCAGCAGGCAGGCCCGGCGGGCAAGGGCCAGGTGATCGAGCTGATCGGTTCCCGGGCGCTCGGTCCGCGTGACCGCTTGATGCTGGTGCAGGTCGGCAAGGAGCAGATCCTGCTGGGTCTCAGCCCCGGCACGATCACCGCGCTGCACGTACTCAAGGAACCGGTGGACGTCCCGGCGACCTCCGAAAAAGCGACTCCGGAATTTGCCCAGCATCTGTTGAAGATCCTCGGCAAGGATCAAAAGGATACGAAGTAATGGGTGCGTTGCGCATCGTCTTGACCCTGGCCTTGATGTTGGCCGCGCCACTGGCGTTCGCCGCCGATCCGTTGTCGATCCCGGCGATCACCTTGGGCACCAATGCCAACGGTGCGCAGGAGTATTCAGTCAGCCTGCAGATCCTGCTGATCATGACGGCGCTGAGCTTCATCCCGGCCGCCGTCATTCTGATGACCAGCTTCACCCGGATCATCATCGTCTTCTCGATCCTGCGTCAGGCCCTCGGTCTGCAACAGACGCCGTCGAACCAGATCCTCACCGGCATGGCGCTGTTCCTGACCATGTTCATCATGGCCCCGGTGTTCGACCGGGTGAACAACGATGCCCTGCAACCCTATCTGGCGGAGAAACTCACCGCGCAGCAAGCGGTGGAAAAGGCTCAGGTGCCGATCAAGGACTTCATGCTCGCGCAGACGCGCTCCAGCGATCTGGAGCTGTTCATGCGTCTGTCCAAGCGCACCGATATCGCGACGCCGGATCAGGCGCCGCTGACCATTCTGGTGCCGGCCTTCGTCACGTCTGAACTGAAGACCGCGTTCCAGATCGGCTTCATGATCTTCATTCCGTTCCTGATCATCGACCTGGTCGTGGCCAGTGTGCTGATGGCGATGGGTATGATGATGCTGTCGCCGCTGATCATTTCCCTGCCGTTCAAGATCATGCTGTTCGTGCTGGTGGATGGATGGGCGCTGATCATCGGCACCCTGGCCAGCAGTTTCGGAGGTGTATCGCCATGACGCCAGAAGTAGCGGTCGACATTTTTCGCGAAGCCTTGTGGCTGACCACGATGATGGTCGCGATTCTGGTGATCCCGAGTCTGCTGGTGGGCCTGCTGGTGTCGATGTTCCAGGCCGCCACGCAGATCAACGAACAGACCCTGAGCTTTCTGCCGCGTCTGCTGGTGATGCTGGTGACCCTGATTGTCGGCGGTCCGTGGATCATCCAGACCTTCATGGAATACATCATCCAGCTGTACAAAAACATTCCGCTGGTCATCGGCTAGGCCATGCAGTCGCTGCTTCAGTTGACCGACACCCAGATCAGTACCTGGGTGGCGACGTTCATGCTGCCGCTGTTTCGCATCGGCTCCATGCTGATGGTGATGCCGGTGTTCGGCACTACGCTGGTTCCCAAGCGTGTCCGTCTCTATCTTGCCCTTGCGATCACTGTGGTGATCGCGCCCAGCCTGCCGCCAATGCCGGCCGTCAGCCCGCTCGATCTCAGTGGCTTGTTGTTGATTGCCGAGCAGATCCTGGTCGGCGCCGTGTTGGGCTTCTCCTTGCAGTTGTTCTTCCAGGCCTTTGTGATCGCGGGGCAGATCGTTGCGATCCAGATGGGCATGGGCTTCGCCTCGATGATTGACCCCACCAACGGCGTGTCGGTGGCGGTGATCGGGCAGTTCTTCACCATGCTGGTGACGCTGCTGTTCCTCGGCATGAACGGCCACCTGGTGGTGTTCGAAGTCCTCACGGAAAGCTTCACCACGCTGCCGGTCGGCGCCGGTCTGATGACCGCGCATTACTGGGAGCTGGCCGGCAAGCTCGGCTGGGTGCTGGGCGCGGCATTGATGCTGGTGCTGCCGGCCGTCACGGCGCTGCTGGTGGTCAACATTGCGTTCGGCATCATGACCCGCGCGGCGCCACAGCTGAACATCTTCTCGATCGGCTTCCCGCTGACCCTCGTACTCGGCCTGTTCATTGTCTGGGTCGGGCTGGCGGACATTCTCAATCAGTATCAGCCGCTGGCCGTCGAGGCCTTGCAGCTGTTACGCGAACTGGCAAAGGCGCGCTGAGTCATGGCTGAGAGCGAGAGCGGTCAGGACAAGACAGAAGACCCCACGGAGAAACGCAAGAAGGACTCCCGGGAAAAGGGCGAGATTGCGCGCTCCAAGGAGCTCAACACCCTGGCAATCATGCTTGCCGGTTCCGGCGCGCTGCTGGTGTTCGGCGGCATGCTGGCGCAGGACCTGATGGAACTGATGCGCATGAACTTCACGCTGTCGCGGGAAGTGATCATGGATCAGGGCGCCATGGGCAAGTTCCTGATGAACTCCGGGCTGATTGCGCTGGTAGCGATCCAGCCGATCATGATCACTTTGCTGCTGGCTGCGTTTCTCGGGCCGATCGCCCTCGGTGGCTGGCTGTTCGCCGCCGGCTCCCTGGCGCCCAAGTTCAGCCGGATGAATCCCGCTTCCGGCCTCAAGCGCATGTTCTCCGCGAAGTCGGTGATCGAGCTGCTCAAGGCGCTGGCCAAATTCCTGATCATTCTGGCCGTGGCGCTGGTGGTGCTGTCCGGGGATGTCGACGACTTGTTGCGCATTGCCCATGAGCCTCTGGATCGGGCAATCATTCACAGTCTGCAACTGGTGGGCTGGAGCACGTTGTGGATGGCGTGCGGTTTGATCATCATCGCGGCCGTCGACGTCCCGGTGCAGCTCTGGGAGAGCATTAAAAAGCTCAAGATGACCAAGCAGGAAGTGCGCGACGAGCACAAGGATCAGGAAGGTCGGCCGGAGGTCAAACAGCGGATTCGTCAGGTCCAGCGCGAGATGTCGCAGCGCCGGATGATGGCGGCGATCCCGGACGCCGACGTGGTCATCACCAACCCGACGCACTACGCCGTGGCACTCAAGTACGACTCGGAGAAGGGCGGGGCGCCGATGCTGCTGGCCAAGGGCAGCGACTTCCTGGCGCTGAAGATCCGCGAAATCGCCGTGGCCAACAACGTCATGCTGCTTGAGTCGCCGGCCCTGGCGCGTTCGATCTACTACTCCACCGAGCTGGAAGAAGAGATTCCTGGCGGTCTGTACCTGGCGGTCGCCCAAGTGCTGGCGTACGTCTACCAGATTCGCCAGCACCGCGCAGGCAAGGGCAAGTTCCCGGAACCGCTCAAGGACGATCTGCCGATTCCGCCGGATCTGCGGCGCGATTCCTGACGTTGTGGTGATGAAAAAACCGCCTCCGGGTGAGCTCGGAGGCGGTTTTTTTATGCCTGATGACATGCGTTGGTGTTGAGGCCGCCTTCGCGGGCAAGCCCGCTCCCACAGTAGTCGGTGGCGCGTGCACAGTCGATGGCATCAACGAAAAACCTGTGGGAGCGGGCTTGCCCGCGAAGGCGTCAGTCGCTACGACGCATTTCTCAA
>NZ_JBSVWF010000053.1:0-44624 GCF_054071635.1 Pseudomonas sp. SDO52101_S400
TCGACCGCATTCCCCTGTGGGAGCGGGCTTGCTCGCGAAGGGCGCACCGCTTATTTAGCGACCTTGCCCAATACGCGCAGGCGGCTCACACCACCATCCGGGAACACGTTCAGACGGATGTGGGTGATCGGGCCCAGTGCCTTGATCTGCTCGACGAAGGTGTGTTCGGCGTGCATTTCCAGCTTCTGGCTCGGCAGCAGTTCGCGCCAGAACAGCGACTGGGTTTCGATCTGGCTGTCGGTGCCGCCCTTGACGAACGCGCCCTGGATCGAGCAGGTGTCCGGGTAGTTGCCCTTGAAGTGCAGGGTGTCGACGATGATTTTCTCGATCTCGCCCGGGTGGCCCAGTGCGACGATCACCCAGTCATTGCCCGGGGTGCGACGACGTGCGGTTTCCCAGCCGTCGCCCATGTTGATGCCACGGCCCGGATTGAGGATGTTGCTCATGCGGCCGAAGTGTTCGTCGGAGCAGGCGAGGGCGCGGCCACCGTTGAGGGCTGCTGCCAGGTCGACTTGCTCGTTGTCGCCAACAGCGGACCAGTCGCGGAACGGAATGCCGTACACGCGCAGACGGGCCACGCCGCCATCCGGGTAGATGTTGAAGCGCAGGTGGCTGAACGCCTTGTCGTTGCTGATTTCGTGGTAGTGGTGGCTGTTGCCTTGCAGCTCGACGGCCGACAGCACTTCGGTCCACTGGGTGTTTTCGTCCGGCTCGCCCGAGGCCAGGAAGCACGCTTCCAGCGAGGCCGAGGGCGGGAAGTTGCCGGTGAAGAATGAAGTGTCGATGTCCACGCCTTTGATCGAACCCGGTACGCCCAGGCGGATCACCGCGCTGTCGTAGCCTTCGAAGCGCTTGCGACGGGATTCCCAGCCGTCCATCCACTTGCCGTTGTCATCGAACACGCCCTCCTTCCACACGGCCGGGGTCGGCTGAAACAGACGATTGGCGTCTGCGAACCAGTCATCGGTGACCGAAATGATTTTGGTGCCCAGACGGGCATCGGCCAGGTTGACGAACTTCTCGAAAGGTACGGCGTAAGCTTTCATTCTTCTTGTCTGCCTTTAAATAAGTGGCTTGGGATGCTTGCAGGGCCCTGGGAAACACAAGCGTTCTAGAGGTTTCTCGGGCCAGGCTCGCTAGAGAGTCAGTAAACGGAACAGGGCAATCTTGTTGATCTCCGCCAGCGCACATTTGAACTCGGTGTCGACCGGGTTGTGAATGCGCGTTTCGAACGCCGCGAGGATCTGATGCCGGTTGCTGCCTTTTACCGCCATGATGAAGGGAAACTTGAACTTGGCCTTGTAGGCGTCGTTCAGCTCGGTGAAGCGAGAAAACTCTTCGGCCGTGCATTGGTGAATACCGGCGCCAGCCTGTTCATTGGTGCTGGCTTCGGTCAACTGGCCCTGGACGGCAGCTTTGCCGGCCAGGTCCGGGTGAGCGTTGATCAGTGCCAGTTGGCTTTCGTGATCGGCGCTCAACAGGATGTCGCTCATGCGCTGGTGCAGGGTTTCGATCTGGTCGATCGAGGCGTCCTGGCCCAGGTCGAAGGCCTTCTCGGCCACCCATGGCGAATGTTCGTAGATGTCGGCGAAGGCTTTGACGAAGGCGTCGCGGCTCAGGGTCGACGGTTTCAGGGTTTGAAAGGTGCTCATTTGGCAGCCCCTTGGTACGGGTGGGTTTCATGCCAGTGACGCGCGATGTCGACGCGACGGCTGAACCACACCTGTTCATGACTTTTGGCGTATTCGATAAAGCGCTTGAGCGAAGCCAGACGCGCCGGACGGCCCACCAGACGGCAGTGCAGACCGATCGACAGCATCTTTGGTGCTTCGGCGCCTTCGGCGTAAAGCACATCGAACGCGTCTTTGAGGTATTCGAAGAAATCGTCGCCCTTGTTGAAACCCTGGACCTGGGTGAAGCGCATGTCGTTGGTGTCCAGGGTGTACGGGATCACCAGGTGCGGCTTGCCGGTCGGGTTGTTCGGTTCCCAGTAGGGCAGGTCGTCGTCGTAGGTGTCGCAGTCGTAGAGGAAACCGCCTTCTTCCATCACCAGACGACGGGTGTTCGGACCGGTGCGGCCGGTGTACCAGCCCAGCGGGCGCTCGCCGGTCAGTTCGGTGAGGATGCGGATCGCTTCGAGCATGTGCTCGCGTTCCTGCGCCTCGTCCATGTATTGGTAGTCGATCCAGCGGTAGCCGTGGCTGCAGATCTCGTGGCCGGCCTCGACCATCGCGCGGATCACGTCCGGGTGGCGCTGGGCGGCCATGGCCACGGCGAAGATGGTCAGCGGAATGTCGAATTCCTTGAACAGTTTCAGAATCCGCCAGACGCCGGCACGGCTGCCATACTCGTAAAGCGATTCCATGCTCATGTTGCGCGCGCCTTGCAGAGGCTGGGCCGCGACCATTTCCGAGAGGAAGGCTTCCGATTCTTTGTCGCCGTGCAGAATGTTGCGCTCGCCGCCTTCTTCGTAATTGAGCACGAAGGACAGGGCGATCCGGGCATTGCCCGGCCAGTGTGGGTGAGGAGGGTTACTGCCGTAACCGATCAGGTCGCGTGGGTAGTCAGCGCTCACTGCAGTCTTCCTTCTTATTCGTTGACAGGTTGTGTAACGGCCTGCACAGGCTGGCGTCACAGCGATGGGCTGATTGTATACAACTTTATTCTCAATTTGTAAGCCTGAATTTTCGCATTTTTCACCGGCTGTCATCTTTTACTGTTAATGGCGTGAGCCTGCAAGAAACCTGCCTGGCCAGTCAGCTAATGGACTGGGGGTTCAATGAATGCATGGTACAAGGGCAGATCACCGGGAAATCGGAGGATGGCGGGGGCAGGAGGAAAAATGTCGTTTTTATTGTGTACAATTTTTTTGAAAAGTGTCTTAATCAATCGCTCGCCGCAGCTTTTCGTGCTCCGAAACGGTGCGGTCTCCTTTTCAACTGACTTCGGGAGGCGCGAAGTCTGACTGCTCCACGCAGGCAGGCGCGCAGAATCAATGGGACGTTTGACTACACACGTTTTGGACGCTGCACACGGTTGCCCGGGCAGCTCGATCAAGGTCGAGCTGTACCGCGTTGAAGGTTCGCACCTGGAATTGGTCGCCAGTGCGCTGACCAACAGCGATGGCCGGGTCGATGCGCCGCTGCTGCAAGGCGATGACTACCGTACCGGTGTCTATCAGGTTCAGTTCCACGCCGGCGATTACTACCGCGCCCGTGGCGTCCAGTTGCCGGAGCCGGCATTCCTGGACGTGGTGGTGCTGCGGTTCGGCATCTCTGCCGAACAGGACCACTACCACGTACCGTTGCTGATCTCGCCTTACAGCTATTCCACGTACCGGGGCAGCTGACCCCCAAGCAGCTGCCTCCACCGGGAAGCGACTGCGCATATAGCTTCTTTGGTCTTTCGCCCGCTCACACTGCGGGCTTTTTTTCGCCTCGCGAAAGGCGTTCCGGACTACAGGCTGGCAAGCGTTCCGAGCTTCGACTCATCATCCCTGACAATGAAAACGGTATCCGTTTGCGAAGCCAGGACCTGAGACCCACCCTTGAGCCAGACCAGCCTTTTTTCTGCGTGCGCCTGGAGCATTTCCTGCAGTGCGGCGTACCCGACCTGGGTATTCAACCGGGCTTCGATCGAATCAGGATCGTAATTGAGGGGTTGATGAATTTTTCTGCCCTTGACGCGATACAGGCTGATGAAAAAGACAAAGGGATGGTTTTTGCGACGAAACACCAGAGCCGGAAAGGCATTCGCAATGGTCGGCGGGAAAACATCATAGCCCTGTCGATTCAGAATGCCGGTCATGAGCTGCTTGAGCTCGTTACCTGACTGCGTTGTTTTGAAATCGTCCCATTCTTGCTTCGTCAAATCGAAGTCCAGCCGCTGGAGAGGGCCTTCCGGGGATGCGGCCGGTAAATCCAGAGTCCGGGCAAATCCCGTACCGCTGCTGGACGTTGCCAGTATCGGGAGCATCAGCAGCGGATCAGCCAACTGCGGTCGAGGTGCGCTGTTGCCACTTTTCCAGTCATTGAACGTTTGCCTGAGGCGGGTCATACCGACGCCGGTTGCCATGTCCCCATCGTTTGCCAGGCTGAACTGGTGCCTGGCCACTTTGGCCATCGAGGTTTCCGACAGCTGCGGAAAATAGGTGGCGATGTAGTGTTTCAGCGGGTGTTGAAAGGGGAGGTTCGGATCGATCTCCCACCGATTGGCAGGCGGAACGCGGATCGCGCCTCTGGGTTGCTGCAGCAGGTCTGTACCGAGGATGCGTTCCATGTAGTCGAAGTCGTATACCCAGTGTGCCGGATTCTTGATGTAAACGATGGGGTGATCGGGATCGCTACCGCGCGGCACCAGCAGATACCGGATTCCGTCGACTTCAAGGCTGCCGAAGGAAGCATGTTGGGGTGGTGCTTCCCATCTTCTCCAGGGCGCGGACCCATCATCGCCCGTTGAGGTGGAGGAACGTTTGGGCGCGACAATCTCGCCAGAATCGTCACCCGGGTTGCGCAGACGTTTGACGGTTAATCTGGAATCGTTGTCGCCGGCGCTCTCGTCGGTGGGCTTCACGCGCCAGGTGAGGGTGCCTCCCACACGTTCGAGGCGCGGGCCGGAAGGCTTGTAGTCGCTGTTCAATCTGGCCCGGAAATGATTTTCCGAGTCGATGCCCAGCAGCACGGTTCCTCCTTCCTGAAGATCCACGAAGTACCTTTGCGTCCCGAGCTCTCGAATCCCGGAAAGCGCGTCTGGCGCCGGGAGTCTGGATAACTGATTGGGCGGGAGGAAAAAGTGCTCGATCGGTGCATGGACGGTGACAGGGGTGATATGGGTTTCGAGCGGAAGGTCGACGATCTCCAGTGGCACAGGCTGAGAGGGGGATGATTGAACGGGCGTTCGGGGTTGGTCGACAGGTGCTCGGTCTGCGCCCTGGGAGCCAATGTTCAGCGGCAGTCTGTGCAGTGCTGGAGGTCGGACGTCGGGTAGGGTGAAAGGCGTTTCGGGTGAGGGGGTTTCCGCACCGGGTTTTATCGGTCGTCTGGGACTCATGGGTATTTCACTCGCAAGGTCGATTCACGTTGGTCTGGCCAGCAGAGGCCGGATGTTCGGTGAATCAACGCTGCGAAGTGCGGTACATATATCTATTCGTGAGGCGAAATGTTGCCGGGTATCACTCGATCCCAACGGCCTCAGTGGCTGCTCAACAATGAGGCTGCACCTGCTCCGCCAAACAAACCGGCGCTGATGCGGTTGAACCAGCTCTGGCCCTTGCCGCTGCGCAGGTAGCGCGCGGCGCCATGGGCGCCGAGGCCGTAGGTCAGCTTGCATAGCAGATCCAGCACCGTCCAGGTCGCGATCATCACCAGCAGTTGTGGCAGAAACGGCTGCTCGGCGTTGAGGAACTGCGGCAGGAAAGCGGCGAAGAACAGGATGTCTTTCGGATTGCTGGCGCCCAGCACGAAGGCCCGTCCGAAGAGGGCGCGGAAGCGCGGAACCGGAGCCGCCTCAGGGACCTGGGCGCCGACCGATGGCTGACGCGATTGTTGCCAGCTCTGCCAGGCGAGATAGAACAGGTACAGCGCACCGACGATTTTCAAAGCGCTGAACAGCTTTTCCGATGCCAGCAGCAGGGCACCCAACCCCAGGGCAGAAGCACTGAGCAAGCAGATTGATGCACTTACGCCACCCAGAAAGGCCGGGTAGGAACGGCGCAAGCCGTAATTCAGACTGTTGCTGATCATCAGCAATGACAGTGGCCCCGGAATCAGGATCACCACCAGCGCGGCGCCGCTGAACAGCAGCCAGGTTTCCAGACTCATCACTTTCTCCTTTTTATCGTTATCAAGAATGTGCAAAAGCCCCACCCGGTTGGGTGAGGCTGTTTTGACGCTTGGACTGCGTGACGCTTACAGGAAGATGAACTTGGCGATGAAGATCGCGCAGAGCACCCACAGACTCACGGAGATTTCCTTGTACTTGCCGGTGCCGGCCTTCAGCGCGACATAGGTGATGAAACCCAGCGCGATGCCGTCGGCGACCGAGAAGGTCAGCGGCATCATGATCGCGGTGACGATGGCCGGAATGCTGTCGGTCGCTTCGTCCCATTCGATGTGCGCCATGCCGCCCATCATCAGCATCGCTACATAAATCAGCGCGCCAGCGGTGGCATAGGCGGGAATCATGCCGGCCAGCGGTGCAAAGAACATCGCGGCTATAAATAGCACACCGACGGTGACTGCGGTAAGACCAGTCCGACCACCAGCCGCCACTCCTGCGGCACTTTCCACATAACTGGTTACAGGAGGAACGCCCACCACTGCACCGAATACGCTGGAGGCGGAGTCGGCCTTCATGGCGCGGGAGAGGTTTTCGATGCGGCCGTCAGCGCCAACCAGATTGGCGCGCTGGGCAACGCCCATCAAGGTGCCGGCGGTGTCGAACATGTGCACAAAGAGGAAGGCCAGCACTACGCTGATCATGCTGACGTTGAACACGCCGGCGACGTTCATGGCCATGAAGGTCGGTGCCAGGCTTGGCGGAGTCGACATGATGCCTGAGTAGTGCACGATGCCCAGGCCCCAACCGGCCAGGGTCACGGTGATGATGCTGATGAGGATCGCGCCGAACACTTTGTGGTAGCTGAGGATCGCGATCATCAGGAAGCAGATGGCGGCGAGCAGCGGGCCGGGTTCACGCAGCGAGCCGAGCTTGATCAGCGTGGCCGGGCTGTCGACGACGATGCCGGCGGTTTTCAGGCCGATCAGGCCGAGGAACAGGCCGACACCGGCGCCCATCGCGAAGCGCAGGCTGACCGGGATGCTGTTGAGCAGCCATTCGCGAATCCGCGAAAAGGTCAGGATCATGAACAAGACACCGGAAACGAACACCGCACCGAGTGCTGTTTCCCAGTTGTAGCCCATGGTGCCGACCACGGTGTAGGTAAAGAAGGCGTTGAGGCCCATGCCTGGGGCCAGGCCCACCGGCCAGTTGGCGTACAGCCCCATCAACAGGCAGCCGAGCGCAGCGGCGATACAGGTGGCGACGAACGCCGCACCGTGATCGATCCCGGCATCGGCCATGATGTTCGGGTTGACGAAAATGATGTAGGCCATGGTGATGAAGGTTGTCAGACCGGCGATCAGCTCGGTCTTCACCGTGGTGCCATGCAAGCTGAGTTTAAAGAGGCGCTCAAGCAGGCCATTGCGTAACGGCGGCGAGAGTTCCAGCGTCGATGCTTCGGATTTGCGGCTTTCCACAGCGAGTACTCCTCAAGAGTTTTATTGTTATTTCCAGGGCCGGACCCTATGAGGGGGTGGCAGCGGCCCTTTGAGGCATACGCGAATTTGTTGACCATGCGGTCAGGAACTCGCACGCTGTGGATTATGCTTTTGTATACAAATAAAGCAAATAATGTTTTTGGTTTTGTCGACGAAAGTTTTGAGGATCGGGCTATATCACTCGCTTGTACGGTTTTTCCCCAGTGCCAGATTCACCGCCAGCCACCCATTGACCGCCGTTTCGCCTGCTTCGGCAAACACCCGCTCAAGTAATTTCACCTGCTCACGGCGCAGCGCCTGTTCGAATCGCGCACCTTCGACGGTCAACGTCAGAAGCCGTTTACGTTTGTCTTCTTCGGACGCCACGCTGTCCACCAGGTGCATTTCCTGCAATTGACGCAACGGCATGTTCAGCGCCTGTTTGCTAACACCCAGCAGCGCCAGCAACTCCTTGACGCTCAAATTCGGGTAGCGGGCGATGAAGAACACGATGCGCTGATGCACCCGGGACAGGCCCCGACGCTCAAGCATTTCGTCGGCCTTGGCGGTGAACGCCTGATAGCCGAAGAAGAACGCTTCCATGGCTTGTTGTTGGCTGGTGCAGTTTTTAAGGTCAATCATATTGACGTTTCCGCTGGGGCTGTCGTAATTTCAGTCAACAAGTTTGACTCATTCTTCTCATGCCTCGCTAGCGGTGACTTCCATGGCTTTTTCCGAACGTGTCTCGCGTCTCAAAAGTTCTCTGATCCGTGAAATCCTTGCAGCGGCCCAGCGCCCGGAAGTGATGTCTTTCGCTGGCGGTTTGCCGGCTGAAGCGATGCTGCCGAAGGTCGAATGGGCCGACATGCCGCTATCTCTCGGCCAATACGGCATGAGCGAAGGCGAGCCTGCGTTGCGTGAAACGCTTGCGGCAGAGGCGAGGGCGTTGGGTTTGCCATGTGAGGCCAGTCAGGTGTTGGTGGTCAGCGGTTCCCAGCAAACCCTCGATCTGGCGGCCAAGTTATACATCGACAAGGGCACCGAAATTCTGCTGGAAGCGCCGACCTATCTGGCGGCCTTGCAGATCTTCCAGCTGTTTGGCGCCGATTGCCTGACCGTGCCGCTGGAAGCTGACGGTCCGAACCTTGCGCAATTACGTCAGCGTCTGGAGCAGCACCGCCCGGCCTTCATCTATCTGATCCCGACCTTCCAGAACCCATCCGCCGTGCGCTATAGCGAAGCCAAGCGCGAGGCTGTCGCAGCACTGCTCGACGAATTCGGTGTAACCCTGATCGAAGACGAGCCTTACCGCGAAC
This sequence comes from Pseudomonas sp. SDO52101_S400, assembly GCF_054071635.1. NCBI lineage: Bacteria > Pseudomonadati > Pseudomonadota > Gammaproteobacteria > Pseudomonadales > Pseudomonadaceae > Pseudomonas > Pseudomonas sp. SDO52101_S400. The sequence goes on from NZ_JBSVWF010000053.1 coordinate 8,573, forward strand.
TGACGTTCGACGGCGGCAGCGCCCGACCAATTGCCGGACGCTTGAAAAAATCCAGCTGGATCTACACCGGCACCGTATCGAAAACCCTGTTGCCGGGCCTGCGCGTCGGCTACCTCATCGCCAGTCCGGATCTGTTTCCGCATCTGCTCAAACTCAAGCAGTCGGCGGATTTGCACACCAACCGCATCGGCCAGTGGCAGGCGTTGCAGTGGATCGGCAGCGAGAAATATCAACAGCACTTGAGTGAATTGCGCAGCTTTTATCGTCAGCGTCGCGATGCTTTTCAATCAGCGCTGGAAACTCACTTCGCCGATCTGGCGGACTGGAACACACCCCAGGGCGGGCTGTTTTTCTGGCTGACCCTGAAGCAGCCGCTAGACACCCGCACCTTGCTGAACACCGCGCTGGCCAATGATGTGGCGTTCATGCCGGGCGAACCGTTCTTCCCAGAGCCGGATCGCAACCACGGTCACCTGCGCCTGAATTTCAGTCACATCGACCCGGCCCGGCTGGACGAAGGGCTCAAGCGTCTGGCAGCGGTGGTGCGCCAGGCCCAGGCCGCGCAGGCAGCATGAAAAAACCGGCCATCAGGCCGGTTTTTGTATTCAGACTGCGGCGAACCGCTTGTTCAGATATTCGATGATGGTGTTGGACTCATACATCCAGGTGGTCTGACCGTTTTCTTCGATGCGCAGGCACGGCACCTTGATCTTGCCGCCCTGTTCCAGCAGGGTCTGGCGATCCTGCTCGTTGTTCTTCGCGTCCTTCAGGGCCACCGGGACATTCAGGCGGCGCAGGCTGCGGCGAGTCTTCACGCAGAACGGGCAGGCGTGGAACTGATACAGGGTCAGGTCTTTCGCGGCGGCGTCCACTTGAGCCTGAGCAGCGGCGGGGCGCTGTTTCTTGCCCGGGCGGGTCAGGAAATCAACGAAGATGATCAGTTGGCCGAGGCCGACACGAAGCGCTTTGACGAACACGTTACAAGCCTCACAGGGACATTGAAGAAGGCGCGCAGCTTACCCGATTTTTCACGGACGAAAAAAAACCGGCGATCAACGCCGGTTTTTTTGTGTCGCAAATTACTTGATCAGGCTGAGAAACTCGCTGCGGGTTGCAGCGTTTTCGCGGAACTCACCGAGCATCACCGAGGTGATCATCGACGAATTCTGTTTCTCCACACCGCGCATCATCATGCACATGTGCTTGGCCTCGATCACCACGGCCACGCCCAGCGCGCCGGTGACCTGCTGGACCGCATCGGCGATCTGGCGGCTGAGGTTTTCCTGGATCTGCAGGCGACGGGCGTACATGTCGACGATCCGCGCGACCTTCGACAGGCCCAGCACTTTGCCGCTCGGGATGTACGCGACGTGGGCCTTGCCGATGAACGGCAGCAGGTGGTGTTCGCACAACGAGTAGAGCTCGATGTCCTTGACCAGCACCATTTCGCTGTTGTCGGAGCTGAACAGGGCACCGTTGGTGACCTCTTCGAGCGTCTGTTCATAACCGCGGCAGAGGTACTGCATGGCTTTGGCGGCACGCTTTGGCGTGTCGAGCAGGCCCTCGCGGGACACGTCCTCGCCCAGTTGGCCGAGAATCGCGGTGTAATTCTGTTCCAGGGACATGAAACTACCTGTGGGGATTTTCGCAAAGGGCAAGGGTACGGTGGCGGACACGACCCTGCAAGTTCGGTGTGACGGGATTATTCGTCGCGGCCTTCCATCATGGTGCGTTTGAGCATCACGTAGACCGCGCCGGCACCGCCATGTTTCGCCTGGCACGAGCAGAAACCCAGCACTTGCGGATGCTGACGCAGCCAGGTGTTGACGTGGCTCTTGATCATCGGCCGTTTGCCGTCCAGCCGCACAGCCTTGCCATGGGTGACGCGCACGCAGCGGATTTCGAATTTGGTCGCTTCGGCGAGAAATGCCCAGAGGGTTTCCCGGGCCTTTTCGACGCTCATGCCGTGCAGGTCGAGGCTGCCTTCGAACGGGATCTGCCCGACCTTGAGCTTGCGCATCTGGCTTTCCTGCACGCCGTCGCGGGCCCACATCAACTCGTCTTCGGGACCGACGTCGATCACGAACTGATCGGACAGGCCGTCAACGGTGGTGGTTTCGGTACGGATGGTCGCGGACTGGCGCAGCTTGGCGATTTGCGCGCGGTCAGCCTTGGGTTTGCCGGTGTCGGCGCGGTCGTGCTTGATCGGCTTGACGCCTTGGATCGCACTTTTGAACAGGGAAAAATCGTCGTCTTGCATATCAGCCTCCGCGAAGGGCGGCCAGTTTACCCAAACAGACACAAAACGGCCCGGCAAAAAAGCCAGGCCGTCGATTCAGTCGTGTTTTTTCATCAGGTGCGGGGACATGTTCAGTTCCCGCGATTGCCGTGCGCGACGCCGGCAACGACGCCACAGGGCTACGCCGAAATACAGGAACAACAGGCCGACGGCCAGAATGATCGCCGAGCCCATCGGGGTTGCGTTCAAGTCGCCGAGTGCCGGCGGGTGCCCCAGCAGGCTGGCGGCCCCGGCCATCGCCAGCAGCACACCGAATGTCGCCAGAATGGCGGCGATCGCTGCACCGAATCGAAATCGCCAGTTGCTTTGGCCTTTGGGCCGCAAGCGGCGTGCGTCAAATCCATCGGATAACTTCATTCCGACCTTCCTCAATGGGTATCGGCCCTTCGACCGGGAGTTGACCGGGTTGTTCCTGAGGCTAGGGTAATTGAAGCAAATGCGAGGTTTTTGCAGATGAGCGGCGGGCTGAGCCGCTCATTTACGGTCGATCAGATCAGATCCTGGGTCAGCGCGAGGGTGGCGAAGTTGTCGGCCATGATCGCCATTTCCGCTTCCTGAACCTGTTCGGCACTGAGCACGCGGCCCTTGAACGGCAGATCACGGGTGGCGCAGGCGTCTTCCACCAGAGTGCAACGGAAACCCAGGTTCTTCGCCGCGCGCACGGTGGTGCTGACGCTGGAGTGGCTCATGAAACCGCAGACGATCAGGTCCAGCGAACCGATGGTCTGCAGACGATCGTAGAGTTCGGTGCCGTGAAAGGCGCTCGGCAGCAACTTGCCGATGATGGTTTCATCGCCCTGGGGTTCCAGGCCGGGGATGAATTCGCCGCGTTCGCCTTGCGGGTCGAACAGACCGCCGACGGTGCCGAGGTGGCGCACATGCACGATCGGCCGGCCGGCTGCGCGGGCGGCGGCAACCAGTTGTTTGATGTTCGCGACAGCCGCGTCCATGCCGCTCAGGGCCAGCGGGCCGCTGAGGTACTCTTTCTGGGCATCGATGATGACCACGGTGGCATGGCTCAACGTGGCCGCTGCGTAACCGCGACCGCTGAGTTGAAACATCGTTTTTGGAACGGACATTCTGGGGCTCCTTGGGGTGGGGCTTTTGCGACATTGTCCTCTGGCTGAGCGGTTCTGTGAATCGCTACCATCGTAGGCACCGTCGTTACTGGCCTGCAGCCTCGTCAAGTTACACGTTCTGTTCAATAGCCGATAAGGAATTCGGAACACTCCTACCGTCGCTCAGGGATTTTTCCTGCGTCGTCGTGGCGCGTTTTGGCTGGTAGAATCGCCAGTCGTTTTTTCTGGAGTTCTGCCCCGTGATCACTTCCCGACTTCGTACCCTGCGCGACCACATCCGTTGGGCCGTCAGCCGCTTCCATGGGGAGGATCTGTTTTTCGGCCATGGCACCGACAATGCCTGGGACGAGGCCCGGCAGCTTGTGCTCGGTGCCTTGCACCTGCCATGGGAAATCGCCGACAGCTATCTGGACTGTGCGCTGGAAGACGACGAACTGGTCAACCTGCAACGCCTGCTCAAGCGCCGCATCGAAGAACGCATTCCGACCGCTTACCTGTTGGGCGAGGCGTGGTTCTGTGGCATGTCGTTCATCGTCGATGAGCGTGTGCTGATCCCGCGTTCGCCGATTGGCGAGTTGATCGAAAACCGTTTTGCACCGTGGATCGGCGACGAGCCGGCGCGGATTCTCGACCTGTGCACCGGCTCCGGTTGCATCGGCATCGCGTGTGCCTACGAGTTCCAGAACGCTGAGGTTGTGCTGGCGGACCTGTCGTTCGAAGCCCTTGAAGTGGCGAACCAGAACATCGAGCGCCATGGCGTCGATGAGCGGGTGTTCACCGTGCAGGGTGATGGTTTCGATGGTCTGCCGGGTCAACGTTTCGACCTGATCGTGTCGAATCCGCCCTACGTCGATGCGGAAGATTTCGCCGACATGCCGGACGAATACCAGCACGAGCCGGAACTGGGCCTGGCCTGCGGTGACGATGGTTTGAATCTGGTGCGCCGGATGCTCGCCGAAGCGGCGGATCACCTGACCGAGAAGGGTTTGCTGATCGTCGAGGTGGGCAACAGCCAGGTACACGTCGAAGCGCTCTACCCGGAAGTCGATTTCGCCTGGCTGGAGTTCGAGCGCGGCGGGCATGGCGTGTTCATGCTGACCGCCGAACAGTGCCGCGATCATCAGGCGCTGTTCGCTTCCCGCGTCTGACCTGAACCGATCGTTCCCACCTTGGTGGGAACGATCATTGGCTCAGCGGTGAGTGGCAATCCAGATCAGCAACCCCGCCTGGAACACCGCAAACGCCACCAGACAAGTAATGGTGAAGCGCAAACCCGCGTCTTCACGCTTGAACTTGCTGACCTTGTCTTCCTGTTTCTTCAGCTTCACTTCCTGCTCGGCCAGGTTCTGCTCGGCCTGCTGCAACATCTGCGCGGCTTCGAGAATCTCGACGATCTGCAGCTTTTCGCTGTTCCAGTCGCCCAGCAAGTCACCGACCTGCACTTCCTTGACGCTGCCCTTCAAATGCTGGGCGTCGGCGTAAACCACATCAAAGCCATGCACGCGCAGAAAGTGATCGCGGCGCAGGCGGGTGTCTTCGTTCAGCGCGTCCTTGTTGTTCAAGTCCATGCCGTCGACGGTATAGGTGGGCCAGCGCTTTTTTGCCCAGTTGATGCCCTGGGCTGCCATGAAGCGGCCGATGCCACGGTTCAACGGTTCGATCTGCAAACCGCTGTCCGGGCCGAAATGCACGCGTTTGGTCTTGTGGTCGACCCACACGTCGAGCTGGTTCTGTTCCTTGCGCACACGCTGCGCGGGCAGTTTGATCGACATGCGCATCAGGCTGTGTTCTTTGCTGTTGCGCTCGGCGTAGCCGAACTCTACAAAGCGCAACGGCCGCCCGCCCGTGTTGCGGTCGGTCTGCAACGGCGCCAGGCGGAGCATCTTGTGGTGCTCGACGTGGACATCCGCCCATGGCAGCTCGACCGCTGGCGGTGCGTCTTTTTCAGCGGTGGTGTCGGGTGAAGTCTGGGTATCAGTCATAACGGCGAGATCCTGTCCAAGCGGCTTGCCGCCAGCCAGTACGCTGGCGACAAAGGCTTATCGGCCGTTTTCTACAGGACTAGAGGGCAAAAAGCGCTTAACGGGTGCGAAGTCCGTCAATAAATTCGAGGATACGGGTTCCCAGTTCCGCCGCCAGAGGCAGATTCGGGTCCTTATAGGAGGCCATTTGCCGCTTCACGTCGTTGGGCACGATGCGCATCACGTGGTTCATTCCCTCGATCAACGCCAGTGTCGCGTCGGGTTTTGCCGCTTTGAGCAAATTGGCGTCATCCACCTGAACCTGAATGTCGTTGCTGCCCTGAACGATCAAGGCCGGCATTTTCAGTTGAGCGAAAGCGGCGGACGGATCCTGACGGAACAGCGAAATCAGATACGGCTGCACGCTTGGGCGGAAGATCGTTTGCAATGGGGGCGGGACATTGTCGTCGGTATGACCGGCCTTGAGGCTGTCGAGCAACTCGTTGCTGCGCTGCATCAGCGGTGGCGGGAGACTGCGGGCCAGTTGCCGGCGCAAGACCTGATCGATTGGCCGAGCCGTGCCGGACAGCGAAATGACTGCCGCGGCGTCGACTTTCGGTGCGGCCAGACTTGCGATCAATGCGCCCTCGCTGTGGCCGAGCAGGATCAACGGGCCGAAACGCGGATCAGCCTTGAGCTTCTGGCCCCAGGCCACGGCGTCCGCCACATAGGCTTCCACCGACAGGTTTCGCTCATCCGGCGTCGCGGCCAGGCTCGCAGCGACCCCGCGTTTGTCGAAGCGCACGCTGGCGATATTGTGCTTGGCCAGCACCCAGGCCAGTCGTTTGAGGCTGTCGTTGCGCCCGCCGTCCGGGTTGTTTCCGTCACGATCCGTAGGACCCGAGCCAGAAAGAATGAGGACAACCGGCACGGGATTGTCAGACTTTGGCAGCAACAGCGAGCCGAAAAGTTCGCCGCTGCCGGTGTCCAGAGTCACCGGGCGTTGCAGGACAGTTGCCTGGACGAAGCCAGTAAACAGGGTAAGGCTCAAGATCAAAACTCGCAGCATCATCACGCCATCATTTGCAAAGGTGCCGGTTGGACTCACCAACACCGCCAAGGTTCGAGGATGAACTACTCGGTTAGCCTGCGTATACTGGCGCGCATCATGAATTTGGGTTTGATTTCACGGAGCGTCCTGCATGTCCGGCAATACCTACGGCAAGCTGTTCACTGTCACCACCGCGGGCGAAAGCCATGGTCCGGCGTTGGTCGCCATTGTCGACGGCTGCCCGCCGGGCCTGGAGATTTCCCTTGAGGATCTGCAACGCGACCTCGATCGCCGCAAGCCGGGCACCAGCCGCCACACCACCCAGCGTCAGGAAGCCGACGAAGTCGAAATCCTTTCCGGCGTGTTCGAGGGCCGCACCACCGGCTGCTCCATCGGCCTGCTGATCCGCAACACCGACCAGAAGTCCAAGGACTACTCGGCGATCAAGGATCTGTTCCGTCCGGCCCACGCCGACTACACCTACCACCACAAATACGGCGAGCGCGATTACCGCGGCGGCGGTCGCAGCTCTGCGCGGGAAACCGCCATGCGTGTGGCGGCCGGTGCGATTGCCAAGAAATACCTGGCGACGCAGGGCATCGTCATTCGTGGCTACATGAGCCAGCTTGGCCCGATCGAAATCCCGTTCAAGACTTGGGACTCGGTCGAGCAGAACGCCTTCTTCAGCCCGGATCCGGACAAGGTTCCGGAACTGGAAGCCTACATGGACCAGCTGCGCCGCGACCAGGACTCGGTCGGGGCCAAGATCACCGTGGTCGCTGAAGGTGTGATGCCGGGTCTGGGCGAGCCGATCTTCGACCGTCTCGACGCCGAACTGGCCCACGCGCTGATGAGCATCAACGCGGTCAAGGGCGTGGAAATCGGCGCCGGTTTCGCCTCGGTCGCCCAGCGTGGCACCGAGCATCGCGATGAAATGACCCCGGAAGGTTTCCTCAGCAACAACGCTGGCGGCATCCTTGGCGGTATCTCGTCCGGTCAACCGATCGTCGCGCATCTGGCCTTGAAGCCAACATCGAGCATTACCACCCCGGGTCGTTCGATCGACATTCACGGCAATCCTGCGGAAGTGATCACCAAGGGCCGTCACGATCCGTGCGTCGGCATCCGCGCCACGCCGATTGCCGAGGCCATGATGGCCATCGTGCTGATGGATCACTTGCTGCGTCACCGTGGACAGAACGCCGATGTGCGCGTGAGCACGCCGGTGCTGGGTCAGCTCTGATGGGTCAACTCACAGCCGCTGCGGTCTGACCGTGGCGGCGCTTCCGTACTGGCGGCTGTCCAGTTTCTATCTGTTCTATTTCGCCTTGCTCGGTTCGACGGCGCCGTTTCTGGCGCTGTACTTCGATCACCTCGGATTCAGCGCTGCGCGCATCGGCGAGCTGGTGGCGATCCCGATGCTGATGCGCTGCGTGGCGCCGAACATCTGGGGCTGGCTCGGCGACTACACCGGCAGGCGCCTGGCCATCGTGCGCTTTGGTGCGGTGTGCACGCTGCTGACCTTCTCGTTGATTTTCGTCAGCAAGACCTACGCCTGGCTGGCGATGGTCATGGCGTTGCATGCGTTCTTCTGGCACGCGGTGCTGCCGCAGTTCGAAGTCATTACCCTCGCGCATCTGCAAGGCCAGACCTCCCGTTACAGCCAGATTCGCCTCTGGGGCTCCATTGGTTTCATCATCACAGTGGTGGCGCTGGGGCGATTGTTCGAATGGCTCAGCCTCGACATCTACCCGGCGGCGCTAGTGCTGATCATGGCCGGCATCGTGCTCAGCAGTCTGTGGGTGCCGAACGCGCAACCGCCTCAGGGCAATCGGCCGACGGGCGAAGGTTTTCTCAAGCAGTTGCGCAATCCCGGGGTGCTGGCGTTCTACGGTTGCGTGGCGCTGATGCAGATGAGCCACGGGCCGTATTACACGTTTTTGACCCTGCACCTCGAACGACTGGGCTACAGCCGTGGTGTGATCGGCATGCTCTGGGCGGTGGGCGTGGTAGCGGAAGTGCTGATGTTCATGGCCATGAGCCGGATCCTTGCGCGTTTTTCCTTGCGGCGGGTGTTGATGGCGAGTTTTCTGCTGGCGGCGCTGCGCTGGTTACTGTTAGGTTCGTTCGCCGAATTCCTCTGGGTGCTGCTGTTTGCCCAGGTGTTGCACGCCGCCACGTTCGGCAGCTTTCATGCGGCTGCCATTCAATTCGTGCAACGTAGCTTCGGCGCCCGTCAACAAGGGCAGGGCCAGGCGCTGTACGCCGCACTCGCCGGCACCGGCGGTGCGCTCGGCGCGTTGTATTCCGGCTACAGCTGGAATGCCCTCGGCGCAACATTGACCTTTAGTATTGCCAGTCTCGCAGCGCTCGCCGCTGCCGTTATCATTGCCATTCGAATGCAAGAGGACAGGCCATGAGCCTTACCCGTGAACAGCTTGCCCAGCAAATCGTCGATGCCGGGCGTTTTCTTTATGGTCGCGGCTGGTCGCCAGCCACCAGCAGCAATTACTCGACGCGCCTGTCGCCGAGCGAAGCGCTGCTGACCGTGTCCGGCAAGCACAAGGGCCAATTGGGCGTGGACGATGTGCTGGCCACCGACCTGTCCGGCAACAGCCTGGAGCCGGGCAAAAAACCGTCCGCCGAAACCCTGTTGCACACTCAACTCTATAGCTGGCGCCCGGAAATCGGCGCGGTGTTGCACACCCACTCGGTGAACGCCACGGTGCTGTCGCGGCTGACGTCCGAAGACTTCATCGAATTCGAAGACTACGAACTGCAAAAAGCCTTCAGCGGCATCTCGACCCACGAATCCCGTGTGCGTGTGCCGATCTTTGACAATGATCAGGACATTGCGCGCCTCGCCGCCAAGGTGCAGCCTTGGCTCGACGCCCATCCCGATTGCGTCGGCTATCTGATTCGCGGCCACGGCCTCTACACCTGGGGCGCGCAGATGAGCGATGCGTTGCGCCAGATCGAGGCTTTTGAATTCCTGTTTGAATGCGAGTTGAAGACCCGCAGCGTCATGAACCGCCAAGGCTGACTTCACCAGAACCAGCCCATTTGCCTGATGAATGCAGTGCCCGACCGGTCTGAAAGAACCGGACGGCAAGGCCGATACCGAGGAATTGCCCCCATGAGCAGCCTGTCCGTCTATCACGTTTCCAGCCCCGAAATTCCGAACAAGGTGCTGACCCATTTCGAAGACATCGCCTCGACCCTGGCCGAGCAGGGCGTGCGCTTCGACCGCTGGCAAGCCGCTGCGAAGATCCAGCCCGGCGCCAGTCAGGAAGAAGTGATCGGTGCCTATAAAGAGCAGATCGACAAGCTGATGACCGAGCGCGGCTACATCACTGTCGATGTGGTCAGCCTTAACAGCGATCACCCGCAAAAAGCCGAGTTGCGCGCCAAGTTCCTTGAAGAACATCGCCATGGCGAAGACGAGGTGCGCTTTTTCGTCGCCGGTCGTGGCCTGTTTACCCTGCACATCGACGATTACGTCTACGCCGTGCTGTGCGAGAAGAACGACCTGATTTCGGTGCCGGCCGGTACCAAGCATTGGTTCGACATGGGCGAGAATCCGCACTTTGTGGCGATCCGCCTGTTCAACAATCCTGAAGGCTGGGTTGCCAACTTCACCGGCGAAGACATCGCCGGCCGCTTCCCGCGCCTGGAGGACTGAGCCGATGTCGATCAAGGTCATCCTCACCGATATCGAAGGCACCACCAGCGCGGTGAGTTTTGTGTTCGACGTGCTGTTTCCGTATGCCGCCAAACACCTGCCTGACTTCGTTCGCCAGAACGCCCAGCGCGCCGACGTTGTCGAGCAACTGGACGCGGTGCGCCGCGACAGCAATGAGCTGCAGGCTGACGTCGAGCGGGTCGTGGACATTCTGCTGGGCTGGATCGCCGAAGACCGCAAAGCCACGCCGCTGAAAGCGTTGCAAGGCATGGTCTGGGAGCAGGGTTATCAGGCAGGTCAGTTGAAGGGGCATGTTTACCCGGACGCTGTTGAAGCGCTCCAGCGCTGGCATCAGGCGGGGTATCAACTGTTTGTTTATTCGTCCGGCTCGATCCAGGCGCAGAAGCTGATTTTCGGCTGCTCGGAAGCGGGGGATCTGACACCGCTGTTCAGCGGCTACTTCGACACCACGTCGGGCCCCAAGCGCGAAGCGCAGTCGTACAGCAATATCCAGCAGGCCATCGGGGTCGAGCCGCAGGAGATCCTGTTCCTGTCCGACATCGTGCAGGAACTCGACGCCGCCCAGGCCGCCGGCCTGCAAACCTGCGGCCTGGCCCGTGAGGGCGGGGAGCTGGAAGGGCATTTGACCGTCGACAGCTTTACCGGGATCGAACCGGAAGCGTTCTGATTCCACACAATCGATGCGCAAAAAAACAGGCCGTGAAGCGAAAGCTCCACGGCCTGTTTGTTTATGCGGTGTTTACATCGAGTGATAGGTCGGCAGGGCAAAACGCTGCTGACTTTGCAGCATGCCGATTTGCGGCAGCTCGCTGGCTTGTTCGGCCAGGTCACGGCGGATCGCGCTGATCGCCCAAGACAGTTGGTCGCCGGCATGCAGTTGCTGATAGGTGAGCGCACGTTTGAACACTTTGCCGTCGGCACTCTTCAGCGTCAGCAGGATCCCGCCATCGGGACGCGGTTGGGTGGTGACGTTGAAGTTGGAGAACAGGGAGGTAAATTTTTCTTGGATCAGGCTCATGTCTTTCAGCTCCGTATGCACTTGAATGGCAAGCATGCAGAGGGAGTTGCAGTGATTGTGCCAGTATTCTTTTTTTATAAAATCCTTATAAATCAATAATTTATAAATTATGCAGATTCAAGTCGTCGTGCAATCTGCATGAATGGCCATCGTGCATCCTGCATTTTGCGGGATCGCTGTCGATCCGATGGAACCATTCCATCCGGCCGCAATCGCACTTCGCCCTGTTGCGTTGGCGGATACAAAACATTGCAAAAACCGCGTGTACAGCTCCAGAAGCCCTGACGTATTTTCGGCCTCGACCCTCGCTCAAGAAGCGCCGGTTGTCTTACCCGATTGCCCGACAATAAAAAATCCGGCCTGCACGTCAAGGTCGAACGGGAGCTGCCATGCGCCACGCGCCTAGCGACACGATTACCTGGAGCATGATGCTCCGCAAGCTGCCGATGATCGCCAAAGCTATCCCCCGGGTGGTGAAAGGCATGAAGGTGGCCAACGTCAAGGATCCGACCCAAACCTGTGGCCTGGGCTGGACATTCGAGCAAGCGACCCTGCGCAATCCCGAGGGCCCCGCGCTGCTGTCGGGCGAGGTGGTGCTGAGTTATTCACAGGTCAACCAGTGGGCCAACCGCATTGCCCACTACCTGATCGGGCAGGGCATCGGCAAAGGCGATGTGGTGGCGGTGTTCATTGAAAACCGTCCGGAACTGCTGGTGACGATTCTGGCGCTGGCCAAGGTCGGTGCGGTCAGCGCACTGCTGAACACTTCGCAGACCCGCGACACGCTGATCCACAGCATCAATCTGGTGGCACCGGTGGCGATTGTCGTCGGCGAGGAATTGCTGCCAGCCTTCGCGGCGGTGCGCGAGCAAGTGTCGATCCCGGCAGCGCGTGCCTGGTTCGTCGCCGATCAGGATACGTTCAGTCATCCGGGCATCGCGCCCGAGGGCTATATCAACCTGATAAGCGCCAGTGCCGACGCCTCGGGTGAGAACCCGGCCAGCAGCCGGCAGATTTTCTTCGATGACCCGTGCTTCTACATCTACACCTCCGGCACCACCGGTTTGCCCAAGGCCGGCGTGTTCAAGCACGGACGCTGGATGCGCAGCTCCGCGAGCTTCGGCATGATCGCCCTCGACATGCGCCCGGACGACATCGTCTATTGCACCTTGCCGCTGTATCACGCCACCGGGCTTTGCGTGTGCTGGGGTTCGGCGGTTAATGGTGCGTCGGGTTTTGCGATTCGCCGCAAGTTCAGCGCCCGGCAGTTCTGGAGCGACGTGCGCCGCTACCGCGCAACCACCATCGGCTATGTCGGCGAGTTGTGCCGTTATCTGGTGGATCAGCCGGTCAGCAGTGATGACAGCCGCCATGACGTGCGCAAGATGATCGGTAACGGTTTGCGTCCCGGTGCCTGGGCCGAGTTCAAGACCCGGTTTGCGGTGGATCACATCTGCGAACTGTACGCGGCGAGCGACGGCAATATCGGTTTCACCAACATCCTCAACTTCGACAACACCATCGGTTTCTCACTGATGGCCTGGGAACTGGTCGCCTACGATCAGGACAGTGGCGAACCGATTCGCGGTGACGACGGATTCATGCGCAAGGTCGGCCGGGGCGAGCGCGGCCTGTTGCTGGCGCGGATCGACGACAAGGCGCCGCTGGATGGCTACACCGATCCGCAGAAAACCGCGAAAGTCGTGTTGCAGGATGTGTTCGCCAAGGGCGATCGTTTCTTCAACACCGGCGATCTGCTGCGCAACATCGGTTTCGGTCATGCGCAGTTTGTCGATCGCCTCGGCGATACCTACCGCTGGAAAGGCGAGAACGTCTCGACCACCGAGGTCGAGAACCTGCTGCTCCAGCATCCGCACATTTCCGAAGCCGTGGCCTATGGCGTGGAAATCCCCAACACCAACGGTCGCGCCGGCATGGCGGCGATCACCCCGGCCGAGTCTTTGGCGACGCTGGACTTCACCGAGCTGCTGGCCTTCGCCCGTCAGCGCATGCCGGCCTATGCGGTGCCGTTGTTCTTGCGGGTCAAGGTGAAAATGGAAACCACCGGCACCTTCAAATACCAGAAGACGCGCCTGAAAAACGAAGGCTTCGACCCCGGCCTGACGGGGGATGATCCGATTTATGCCTGGTTGCCCGGGACCGAAACCTACGTGCAGGTCACGGATGAAATCCTTGCGGACATTCAGGCAGGCAAGTTCCGTTATTGATATTGGCTATCGGCTGTCTTGGAAAAAAGGGGGTGACAGCTATCGCCGCGCTCGGGAAACTATCGACTTTCCGATTGACCGAAAGTGGAGTTGCCCCATGTCCGACCAAAGCCGCCAGATGACCCCCGAAGAAGCTGCCGAATTCACCGAGCAGGTATTCAACAAGGCACGCGACGGCGATGCGGTGATGCTGGATCGCCTGATCACTGCCGGTCTGCCGGTGAACCTGACCAACAGCAAGGGCGACACCCTGCTGATGCTCGCCAGTTACTACGGACACGTGGACGCGGTGCAAGTGCTGCTCAAGCACAAGGCCGACCCGGAGCAACGCAATGGCAACGGCCAGAGCCCGATTGCCGGCGCGGCGTTCAAGGGTGATCTGGCCGTGGTCAAGGCGTTGGTGGCCGGTGGGGCGCAGATTGAAGGCGCCTCGTTCGACGGTCGCACGGCGCTGATGATGGCGGCAATGTTCAACCGGGTGGAAATCGTCGAATACCTGATCGACCAGGGCGCCGACCCGAAAGCCAAGGACGCCAACGGCATCACGGCGCTGGACGCGGCCCGCACCATGGGCGCTGTGGACACCACCGCGCAGCTGGAAAAACTGCTGGGTTGAACCGTCGGGCCGGAACCCGCTCTGTGGCGAAGGCGAGAATGCGCTATCCTTCGCGCCCTCAAAATTCTCTTCGCCACAGGATCCGCCCCATGAAAGCCGCACTCGCCGAACTCATCAGCAAAATCAGCTCCGGCTGCATGGGCGAAGACGAGATCCTGAAGGTCGCCGATGAAGCGGCGCAGGCCTACGCTGATGCCGACGCTTTTCTGACCGCCAACCCGGACATCAACTACGACGACACTTTCCCGATTCCGCTGGGCGAGTGGGTCGTGGTCGGCAGCCTGCCGGAGACCGTGCTGTTCCAGGCTGACACCTACGTTGACCTGTTCGCGCAGATCGTTGCCTCGTTCGGCCCGGGCGTGGAGTTCAACCTCAAGCCCAAGCAACTGGCCAAGACCGAAGCGCTGACCGCGCTCAACCGCATCCAGGTGCAGATGAGCAGCCTGAACAAGGAAAACGGCGGCTACACGCTGATGAACTTCAGCCAGTTGCTCGACGACGAGTTGCAAGTGGTGCTGGTCTACGGCAACGACGTGCCGCGAGTGCTGGAGCTGTGCGCCGAAGTCGGTATCGCTGCCGCGCCGTCGCTGGAAGCCTTGAAGGTCGCCGTTCACGTCTGAACGCAATAAAAGGGAACCCTGCGCGCGACCGTCTATCCTAAAAGTGCATGCCACTATTCTGGAGCGACACCATGGGTTCCACGTTCAACGGCCTGATCGGCCTGATCATTCTTGCCCTCGACATCTGGGCGATCATCAACGTGCTGAAAAGCGGCGCCGAGACCGGGATGAAAATCCTCTGGGTGCTGTTGATCATCTTCCTGCCGGTGCTGGGCCTGATCATCTGGGCGATTGCCGGGCCACGGGGCAATGTGCGGATCTGACTGTTCGCACCATGGATTGCGCGGGGCCGATGAACTGAGGTTCGACCTGTCATCTTCGGCAACGTAGAATGCGCGCCTTTCCCGGGCAATCGAACCTGACGATTGGCGCCCGCGCATTCATCGGAGCACTTCACCATGACCGTCACCAAGACCAGCGAATATCTGGAAACCCTCTACGAAGGCTACGGCCAGCGTTTTCGCATGGAAAAACTGCTGCACGAAGTGCGCACCGAACACCAACACCTGGTGATTTTCCAGAACCCGCGCATGGGCCGGGTGATGGCGCTGGACGGCGTGATCCAGACCACTGAAGCCGATGAATTCATCTACCACGAAATGCTCACCCACGTGCCGATCCTCGCCCACGGTACCGCCAAGCGCGTGCTGATCATCGGCGGCGGCGACGGCGGCATGCTGCGCGAAGTGACCAAACACGCCAGCGTCGAGCACATCACCATGGTCGAAATCGACGGCACCGTGGTCGACATGTGCAAGGAATTCCTGCCGAACCATTCCAAGGGCGCCTACGATGATCCACGCCTGAACCTGGTCATCGACGACGGCATGCGTTTCGTCGCCACTACCACCGAAAAGTTCGACGTAATCATTTCCGACTCCACCGACCCGATCGGTCCGGGCGAAGTGCTGTTCTCGGAAAACTTCTACCAGGCGTGCCACCGCTGCCTGAACGAGGGCGGCATCCTCGTGACCCAGAACGGCACGCCGTTCATGCAGATCGACGAAGTGAAGACCACCGCCGGTCGCCTGCGCAGTCTGTTCCCGGACTGGCACTTCTATCAGGCGGCCGTGCCGACCTACATCGGCGGTTCGATGACCTTCGCTTGGGGCTCGACCAATCCGGCCTACCGCAAGCTGAGCCGCGAAGTTCTGCAACAGCGCTTCATCGGCAGCGGCATCGTCACCCGTTACTACAACCCGGAAATCCACATCGGCGCCTTCGCCTTGCCGCAATACGTGCTGCAAGCGGTGAACAAGCCAAGCAACGACTAAAAACACTGTAAAACCCCTGTAGGAGCGGGCTTGCTCGCGAAGGCGTCTTATCATTCAACGCAGAGTTGACTGGTCGTCCGCTTTCGCGAGCAAGCCCGCTCTCACATGGGATAACTTTTTTTTCATGTTCGGCGGATGTAAACCTTTTGAACGATCATTCCTGACAAAAGTCGAGATAGATGTAAGCCCATTTGCGGGTTTGTTCGAGGAGGCTCCAATGCAAAAGTGGAAAGTCACTTTCGTGGATGATCACGGTGAAATTGTCGATGAAGTCTTCGAGCGTGCGGAATGCCCCAGCGATGATGAGGCTGCCCGTTTGATTAAGGAACGACTCCTCCCTGTCGCGGCCGCACTGGATCTGAACGATCTGGAAGGGCGAACCTCCGATGCAGGCGCCAAAAGCCTGAAAACCCAGAACAGCATAGAAATCCGCAGCATCACTCCCATCTGAAAATCTTCTTGTCCGTAACGCACCAGGCCTTGGCAGCGGCTCTATCTTGGGGCTACTCTGCAAGCGAGATCAGCGAAAGGATCGCTAAGGTCTGGTCTTGTCAGCTACATGCTTGTTTCCCGCGTGCAACCACGTTGCCGAAGTACTTAGGCCAAAGGCCCGGGGCGGGAATACGGAAAGTCTATCCATCTATGCGAGGGGGACGATTCATGAGCACAGCCTATCAAGAAGACATCAGCAGCAATGTTCTGCGCCGCATGAAAGAAGGCGGTTTCGATTTTTCCCGATTCCATCCCATCGAGTTCTACGCCATTTTCCCGGACGAGGAGCGGGCGCGCAGGGCGGCAGGCAAGTTTCGCGGTGAATCCATCAATGCCCAGGTCAGTGCGCGCGACGACGGCGCGTGGTCCCTGGAATTGAGCAAGGTGATGTACGCAACCTACGACGACATTGGCGATTTCGAACAGGGCTTTTCGGCGGTGGTCGAGCCCCTGGGCGGCATCATCGAAGGCTGGGGCGTGAAGCAGGAGGTGCGCAACCGCAATCGTTTGAACTGATAACCCTCGCAACACGTCGAGCAACGGCTGACCTTCGGGTCGGCCGTTGTCGTTTGTACGCCTTGAAAACCGCCCGGCAAAACCCTGAAACAAGAATCCGGCGCAAAAAAAAGCCACCAGGAGAGGTGGCTGAAAGGGAAGACCGGAAGGAGAGGAAACCGGTCAGGGTTACGGCCGGTAGGGCTGCCAGGGCAAGCCGGATCAGTTGGGCTGCGCACTTCGTCAGAGACGTTTTGCAGCGGATGTGCGGATTATCCGCAGGCGGCGCCGGGCAGTGAAATCAACTCTGACTATGCTGGTGATAGGCGACTGCACTGCGTCGCAATGAGGCGGGGGCGATCAGGTTGGGGCATTTACCGCACAGGAATGGTGCGGTGCTTGTGACGTGAATATCCAACCGATTGAAATCAAAGCGTTTATGCCGATGGCACGGGCCTTGCGAAGGTCTGTATGTCCGGGGTGACAAGGAGTACGGCATGATCCGCACCTATTTTGATGAAATGTACGATGCCGGCGGCCAGGTTCGCCCGCATTACCGGGAGTTTGCCCGCTGGCTGGCCGAGACGCCTGACGAACTGCTGGCCCAGCGGCGACGCGAGGCCGATCTGCTGTTCCATCGTGCCGGGATCACGTTCACGCTCTACGGGGACGAGCAAGGGACAGAACGCCTGATTCCCTTCGACACCATTCCGCGCAGCATTCCCGCCAGCGAGTGGCGGATTGTCGAGCGCGGCTGCATTCAGCGGGTCAAGGCGTTGAACATGTTCCTCGCCGACCTTTACCACGAGCAGCGCATCATCAAGGCCGGGATCATTCCCGCCGAGCAGGTGCTGGCCAACGAGCAATACCAGTTGGCGATGCAGGGGCTGGATCTGCACCGCGATATTTATTCGCACATCTCCGGCGTCGATCTGGTGCGCGACGGCGACGGCACGTATTACGTGCTCGAGGACAACCTGCGAACGCCCAGCGGCGTGAGCTACATGCTCGAAGACCGCAAGATGATGATGCGCCTGTTCCCCGAGCTGTTCGCGGCCCAGCGCATCGCCCCGATCGACCATTATCCGAACCTGTTGCTCGACACCCTGAAAAGCTCAAGCCCCATTGATGACCCGAGTGTCGTGGTGCTGACGCCGGGCCGGTTCAACAGCGCGTTTTTCGAACACGCATTTTTGGCCAGGGAAATGGGCGTGGAACTGGTCGAAGGCGCCGATCTGTTCGTGCGCGACGACAAGGTCTTCATGCGCACCACCGACGGCCCCAAAGCGGTGGACGTGATCTACCGCCGGCTCGACGACGCGTTCCTCGACCCATTGGCTTTCCGTCCGGATTCAATGCTGGGCGTGCCGGGCCTGCTGTCGTCCTATCGCTCCGGCAACGTGGTGCTGGCCAATGCCATCGGCACCGGAGTGGCGGACGACAAGTCGGTGTATCCGTTCGTCACCGAGATGATCCGTTTCTACCTCGATGAAGAGCCGATCCTGAAGAACGTGCCGACGTGGCAATGCCGCAATCCGTCTGAACTTTCCCATGTACTGGCCAATCTTCCGGATCTGGTGGTCAAGGAAACCCAGGGATCCGGCGGTTACGGAATGCTGGTGGGGCCGGCGGCGACGACTGCGGAAATCGATGCATTCCGCGAGCGGATCAAGGCCAAGCCCCACGCGTACATCGCGCAACCGACGCTGTCGCTGTCGACCTGTCCGACCTTTGTCGAAAACGGCATTGCGCCGCGCCATATCGACCTGCGCCCGTTCGTATTGTCCGGCCGCGAAACCCGGGTTGTGCCCGGCGGTTTGACCCGTGTCGCCCTGCGTGAAGGCTCTCTGGTGGTGAATTCATCCCAGGGCGGCGGAACGAAGGACACCTGGGTGGTCGAGGATTGAAGGAAGCCTGTCATGTTAAGTAGAACTGCCTCGGATCTGTACTGGATGTCGCGTTACCTGGAGCGGGCGGAAAACCTCGCACGCATGCTCGATGTCAGTTATTCGCTGTCGCTGATGCCGCAGGACGGCCGTGGCGACGGTCTGCACGAACTGGCGATGCCGCTGTTGATCACTGGCACGCTGGACGATTACCTGGAGCGTCACGGTGAACTGCATGCAGAGCGCTTGCTGCATTTCTTCGCCCTCGACGCGGCCAACCCGGCGAGTATCTACAGCTGCCTCGGCGCGGCGCGGGCCAGTGCCCACGCGGTGCGCGGTCGGATCACCGCCGACATGTGGGAGAACATCAACGCCACCTGGCTGGAGATCCGCGGGATCGCCAATCAAGGCCTCAGCCGCTACGGCATGAGCCGTTTCTGCGAGTGGATCAAGGAACGTTCGCACCTGTTCCGGGGCGCGTCCTACGGCACCATCATGCGCAATGACGCGTTCCGTTTCATTCGCCTGGGTACGTTTATCGAACGCGCTGACAACACGTTGCGCCTGCTCGATGCCCGCTACGAAATGGCCGGCGATCAGGCCGAAGCGGTCAGCGACGGCACCGCGCATGCCTATTACCAGTGGAGCGCCTTGTTGCGGGCTTTGTCCTCGTTCGAGGCCTACACCGAAATTTACCGCGATGCACCCGGCGCCCGGCATGTCGCCGAGCTGCTGCTGTTGCGCGCCGACGTGCCGCGCTCGCTGCGAGCCTGCACCGAAGAAATCGACCAGATCCTCGCGCAATTGCCGGGTGCCAACGGTCGTCCCGCGCAACGGCTGGCGGCGGAAATGGATGCACGCCTGCGCTACACCGGCATCCACGAAATTCTTGAAGAAGGGCTGCACGCCTGGCTCACCGAATTCATCCCGCTGGTGCGTCAGCTGGGCAACGCCATTCACAGTTCCTACCTGGAGGCCGCATGAGACTTTCCATCAGCCACGAGACCACCTATCACTACGAAGATCAGGTGCGGGCTAGCATCCAGTACCTGCGCCTGACACCCCACGACAGCGAGCGTCAGCACGTGCTGAGCTGGCAGCTCGATCTGCCGCGCCCGGTACGCGCCCAGCTCGATCCGTTCGGCAACATCCTGCATGTGCTGACCATGGACGAGCCCCACGAAGCGATCATCATCGGCGCCCGGGGGCAGGTCGATATCGACGAGTTGCGTGAAGCGGAGCATGAGAGCCAGTCGGCGCTGCCGTTCCTGCGTTTCACCCGGCTTACCGAGGCCGACGAGGCACTGCGGGCGTTTGCCGAAAAATCCTGCAAGCAACGACGCGACCGCAACGCATTGATTGACCTGATGCACGGTTTGAACCAGCACATGACTTACAAGCCCGGCTCTACCGAAGTCGACACCAGCGCCGCCGAGGCGTTTGCCGGCCGGGCGGGTGTTTGCCAGGATCACGCCCACGCGTTTCTCGCCTGCGCGCGCAGCCTCGGTGTGCCGTCGCGGTATGTGTCGGGTTATCTGTACAGCGAGGATTGCGAGCATCTGGCCAGTCACGCCTGGGCCGAAGCCTGGATCGATGACGCCTGGTACAGCTTTGACGTGACCAATGAGCTGGCTCGGCCGGAGCGGCATTTGAAACTGGCGGTGGGACTGGATTACCTCGACGCCTGCCCGGTGCGGGGGATGCGCCGGGGCGGCGGTTCAGAGCAGATGCACGCGAAAGTGCTGGTGTCGCCGACACCAGCGCCAATCATTTCAGTGCAGCAGCAGTAAGATCCGCAATTCCGTATCGTTGGCAAGTCGAGTCGTTGCACCGCAGCTCCCACAGGTTATGCGCTGATCCTGTGGGAGCGGGCTTGCCCGCGAAGAGGCCAGTGAGAGCACTGCAAGGCTTAAGTGATCAAGGCTTAACCTTGCGCCCAGCCATATGCTGCAAATACCCCACCAGCTTCTGCAGATCCGCATCCGGCAACACCTGCGCAGTAAACCCCGGCATTTTCGCCTGCGGCCACTGACGCAAACTTTGCGGATCGCGGATGTAACGCTTGAGGAAGTCCGTGCCGAAGTACTCAGTCGGGTTGTAGGGAATATTCAGGTCCGGCCCGAATTGCGCATCGCCAGCGCCATTCAGGCGATGGCAGGCCAGGCAGTTCTTCTGGAACAGCGCAAACCCCTGATTCACCGGGTCGTCGGCCTTCAGCGCAGGATCCGGCAGCAGGGCAGGGAAGCGCTCGGCCACTGGCGCCATGCGCTTGATGCTTGCGACTTGGAATGGCCATTGTTCCGGGCTGATATGGCCGGCCTGTGGATCGGTCCACACCAGATAGAACGGCCCGGCGCTCTGCTTGCCTTCCGACAGCGGCGGCCAGGGCTGCGCCGGATCCTCGATTGCCAGCCAGGCGCGTGAGCCCTTGTTGTTCAAGAGCGGCGCGGCGGACAGTTCGGCGGCAAAGCCGTCCAGCGCTACCGCTTGCAGGTGATCGTCCGGTTTGATGCCGGTCAGCAGCGCGGCAACCGGCACGGCGCGATAAGTCATGTCCTTCTTGTAGGACACGTCGTTCTTGATCGTGAGGGATTGCACCTGAGGATGCTTGAGCAATTCCTCTGTCTGCCAGGTGCGGCTGTTCGCGCCCAACTCCAGATTCAGCTGCGCGGCAGACAGGGGCAGGCTCAGCAGCATGGCCCCAAACAGAATGAGCGTTTTCAAGTGATCGCCGTCCATGTCGTGGAAGTGCGCAAAGGGTCGCACAGCCACGCTGGCCCGGGTAGCGGGCCAGTCACAATTTCAGTGGCGATGAACAATACCTGCCGCTTGAATCAGCCGATGACCTTGGTCAGATTCGGCAAAATCAACAACAGCGTCGTGGCGAAAAGAATGAGCCCTGCTTGACGAACTTTCGGTTGTTTGAACATGGCTTGACCGCCTTTTTTGTTATTTCCTGATGCCTGCCTGCATATCCATGATGGCAAGCGCTGCACTTCCTGTTGAAGAACGCCTGCCTCGGCAAAACCCGACGACAACGACGTACATGTTCACCTTAGGGCCCGCGTCACGCTTGGCTTAGATCCATTTCATATGTATTTGCTACCAGGCGCGATTAAAAAGGCATGAGGCCCATTGCCAGCTTCTTTGCCGCCCTTTTGCTAGACAGCTCGGTGACCTGAACCGGTTAACCTGGCCGGGAATGACCGTCCGTCTGAGCGTGCGCGTCAACGTCATTGAGCGCTGTGGTCATTGAATCCGTAAGCGTCCCGGCCAAGAGTGGAGGCACGAATTTCACTCACCGCACAGGTTCGAGAACGCCATGACCCAAGCTTTGATTTTCGACGCGTTACGCACACCCCGCGGCAGGGGTAAGGCCGACGGTTCGCTGCACAGCGTCAAACCGGTGAACCTGGTGGCCGGGCTGCTGACCGCTTTGCAGGCGCGCACGGCACTGGACACCAGCCAGGTCGATGACGTGGTGCTCGGTTGCGTCACGCCGATTGGTGATCAGGGCTCTGACATCGCCAAGACCGCCGTGCAGGTGGCCGATTGGGACGTCAGCGTCGCCGGCGTGCAGATCAACCGCTTCTGCGCCTCGGGGCTGGAAGCGGTGAACCTCGGAGCGATGAAAGTGCGCTCCGGGTTCGAAGACCTGGTGGTGGTCGGCGGTGTCGAGTCCATGTCTCGTGTGCCAATGGGCAGCGACGGCGGCGCCTGGGCGCTGGACCCGCAGACCAACCTGCACAGCCACTTCACCCCTCAAGGTGTCGGCGCCGACCTGATTGCCACTCTTGAAGGCTTCAGCCGTCAGGACGTCGATGCCTACGCGCTGCACTCGCAACAAAAAGCTGCCCGGGCTCGGGCCGACGGTTCGTTCAACAAGTCGTTGGTGCCGGTGCAAGACCAGAATGGCATCATCCTGCTCGACCACGATGAGTTCATTCGCGCCGATTCGACCCTCGAAGGCTTGGGCAAACTCAAGCCGAGTTTCGAAATGATCGGCCAGATGGGTTTCGATGCCACGGCGCTGCGGGTCTACAGCCATGTCGAGCGCATCAATCATGTACACACGCCGGGCAACAGCTCGGGGATCGTCGACGGTGCGGCGCTGATGTTGATTGGCTCCGAGGCCAAGGGCCGGGCGCTGGGCCTGCAACCCCGGGCGCGGATTGTCGCCACGGCAGTCACCAGCACCGACCCGACCATCATGCTCACCGGCCCGGCGCCGGCCACCCGCAAGGCACTGGCCAAGGCCGGGCTGCGGGTCGAGGACATCGACCTGTTCGAGGTCAACGAGGCGTTCGCCTCGGTGGTGCTGAAATTCATCAAGGACATGGCCGTCGACCCGGACAAGGTCAATGTCAATGGCGGCTCGATTGCCATGGGCCATCCGCTGGGCGCCACCGGTTGCGCGATTCTCGGCACCTTGCTCGATGAACTGGAAGCCCGGCGCCTGCGTTACGGCCTCGCGACTCTGTGCGTCGGCGGCGGCATGGGCATTGCCACCATCATCGAACGCCTCTGACCCCAAGGAATCTGTCATGACCCAAGCCATTCGTTACGAAAAAGGCCAGGACGGCATCGTCCTCCTGACCATCGACATGCCGGGCCAGAGCGCCAACACCATGAACGCGGTGTACCGCGAAGCCATGGCCGAAAGCGTCGCCCGACTGCTCGCGGAAAAAGATGACATCGCCGGGGTGATCATCACGTCGGCCAAAAAGACCTTCTTCGCCGGCGGTGACCTGAATGAACTGATCAAGGTCGGCAAGCCCGAAGCCAAGGCTTTCTACGACATGGTGCTGACCCTCAAGGGCCAATTACGCACCCTGGAGACCCTCGGCAAACCGGTGGTCGCGGCGATCAACGGCGCGGCGCTCGGCGGTGGCTGGGAAATCTGCCTGGCCTGCCACCACCGCGTGGCGCTGGACGATGCGTCGGTGCAACTCGGCCTGCCGGAAGTGACCCTTGGCCTGTTGCCGGGCGGCGGCGGGGTGGTGCGCATGGTGCGCATGCTCGGTATCGAAAAAGCCCTGCCGTATCTGCTCGAGGGCAAGAAAGTCCGTCCGCAGCAGGCGTTGCAGGCCGGTTTGATCGATGAACTGGCGGCGGATCGCGATGAGCTGCTGGCCAAGGCCCGGGCCTGGATTCTGGCCAATCCTGCGGCCGTGCAGCGTTGGGACGTGAAGGGCTATCAGATTCCCGGCGGCACGCCGTCGAACCCGAAAGTTGCGCAGATGCTGGCGATTGCGCCGTCGATCCTGCGCAGCAAAACCCAGGGCACGTTGCCGGCGCCGGAGAAAATCCTCTGCGCGGCGGTGGAAGGCGCGCAGGTGGATTTCGACACCGCGCACCTGATCGAAACCCGTTACTTCACTGAATTGACCACCGGCCAGATCTCGAAAAACCTGATCGGCACCTTCTGGTTCCAGCTCAACGAAATCAATGCCGGCGGTTCGCGTCCCCAGGGCTTTGCGCCTTATGTGACGAAACGCGTGGGTGTCCTCGGCGCCGGGATGATGGGGGCGGGAATTGCCTACGTTAGTGCTGTGGCCGGAATCGACGTGGTGCTCAAAGACATCAGCCTCGCGGCTGCCGAAAAGGGCAAGGCGCATTCGGCGGCACTGCTGGACAAGAAAGTCGCTCGCGGGCAGATGACCTCGCAGCAGCGTGAAGTGGTGCTGGCGCGTATCCAGACCACTGAAAATGACGCCGATCTGGCGGGGTGCGATCTGATCATCGAAGCGGTGTTCGAGGATCGTCAACTCAAGGCCAAGGTCTCGGCAGCGGCGCAGCAGGTGGTCGGCGCCGACGCGGTGATTGCCTCCAATACCTCGACCCTGCCAATCACTGGTCTGGCGGCTGCGGTGCCGGATCAGAGCAAGTTCATCGGCCTGCACTTCTTCAGTCCGGTGGAAAAAATGCCGCTGGTGGAGATCATCAAAGGTGCGCAAACCAGCGAAGAAACCCTCGCTCGTGGGTTCGATTTCGTACTGCAAATCAAGAAAACCCCGATTGTGGTCAACGACAGTCGTGGCTTCTTTACCTCGCGAGTATTCGGCACCTTCACCAATGAAGGCATCGCGATGCTGGGTGAGGGCGTCAGCGCACCGATGATCGAGACTGAAGCGCGCAAGGCCGGGATGCCTGTCGGACCGCTGGCAATCTCTGACGAAGTTTCCCTCAGCCTGATGAGCCATATCCGTCAGCAAACGGCCAAAGACCTGCAAGCGGAAGGGAAACCGCTGATTGAGCACCCGGCATTCGCCGTGATTGACTTGCTGCTTAACGAATACAAGCGGCCGGGCAAGGCGGCGGGAGGCGGTTTTTATGAGTACCCGGCGGGAGGGCAGAAACACCTGTGGCCCGAGCTGAGAACCCGTTTCGAGAAAGCTGACGGGCAGATTTCGCCGAAGGATGTGCGTGATCGGTTGCTATTCGTGCAGGCCATTGAAACCGTGCGCTGTGTGGAGGAGGGCGTGCTGACCTCGACGGCGGACGCCAACGTCGGCTCGATCTTCGGCATCGGTTTCGCGGCATGGACGGGCGGCGCGTTGCAGTTCATCAATCAATATGGCGTGAAAGACTTTGTCGCGCGGGCGCAGTACCTGGCGGAACAGTATGGCGAGCGTTTCGCACCGCCAGCCTTGTTGCTGGAGAAGGCCGCGAAGGGCGAGTTGTTCTAACAGGGTGGGGACGCATTTCGGGGCTTGCCTTGCCGGGTGGTTTCAAGGCAGGCTCTGGGGTGTGCATTATTCCCATCACGTGTCAGGTATTTTTTATGTCGCTACGCATCTGCATTCTGGAAACCGACATCCTGCGTCCGGAACTGGTCGATCAATATCAGGGTTACGGGCAGATGTTCCAGCGCCTGTTCTCGCAACAGCCGATCGCCGCCGAGTTCACGGTTTACAACGTGATGCAGGGCGATTATCCGAGTGATGACCTGACGTTCGATGCGTACCTGGTCACTGGCAGCAAGGCTGACTCGTTCGGTACCGACCCGTGGATCCAGACCCTCAAGCAATACCTGCTGACCCGCTATGAGCGCGGCGACAAACTGCTCGGCGTGTGCTTCGGCCATCAACTGCTGGCACTGCTGCTGGGCGGCAAGAGCGAGCGGGCGACCCAGGGTTGGGGCGTCGGCATTCACAACTACAAACTGGCGGCCAAGGCACCGTGGATGAGCCCGGTGCGCGAAGAGCTGACGCTGCTGATCAGCCACCAGGATCAGGTCACGGCACTGCCGGAGAACGCCACGGTGATCGCCTCCAGCGATTTCTGCCCGTTCGCCGCGTATCACATCAACGATCAGGTGCTGTGCTTCCAGGGGCATCCGGAATTCATTCACGATTACTCGCGGGCGCTGCTGGATCTGCGTCAGGAAGCGCTTGGCGAACAGATCTACAGCAAGGGTGTGGCCAGCCTTGAAAGCGATCACCACGGCGCCACGGTGGCGGAATGGATGATGCGTTTCGTGGCGCACAAGCCAAACGCTGCTTGAACCCGAAAGCCCCCGTGTCCTGCACGGGGGCTTTTTTCCTTACAGCCAGCCCGATTTTTTGAAGCTCGCCCACAGGCTGACGCAACCCACGGTGATAAAGCCCAGCACCGCGAAATAGCCGTAATGCCAACTCAGCTCCGGCATGTTCTGAAAATTCATCCCGTAGATCCCGGCGACCGCCGTCGGGAACGCCAGAATCGCCGCCCACGCCGCAAACTTGCGCTGCACCACGCTTTGGCGTGACGCCTCCAGCAATACACCGATCTCGATGGTCTGGCTTGCAATGTCGGCCAGAGTGGTCAGGTCTTCCATTTGCCGCGTGACATGGATCTGCACATCGCGGAAGTAAGGGCGCATGTTCTTGTCGATGAAGGGGAAGCTCAGCTTCTGCAGTTCCTCGCCGATTTCCACCATCGGCGCCGCGTATCGACGCAGGCGCAGCACATCGCGGCGCAGGCCATGAAGCTTCTGGATGTCGTGCTCATTCAGTGCGCTGCACAACACGTTGCGTTCCAGTTCATCGATCTCGGCGTGGATGGCTTCACCCACCGGCTGATAGTTTTCAATCACGAAATCCAGCAGCGCATACAGTACGAAATCTTCCCCGTGCTCCAGCAACAGCGGCCGCGCCTCACAGCGCTGACGGACATGGGCGTAGGACGCCGAATGACCGTTGCGGGCAGTGATGATGTAGCCCTTGCCGGCGAAGATGTGAGTTTCGATGAACTGCAAAATGCCGTGCTGGCGCACGGGGGAGTAAGTGACGATGAACAGGGCGTCGCCGAAGGTTTCGAGTTTTGGCCGACTGTGTTTTTCCAGGGCGTCTTCGATGGCCAGTTCGTGGAGGTTGAACTGGCGTTGCAGGTTGGCCAGCTCCTGGGCGTTCGGCTCTTCGAGGCCGATCCAGACGAAGTGCCCGGTTTTGGCGGCCCAGGCGGCGCCTTCGTCGAGGGAAATATTGGTGACTTTCTTACCGGCGCTGTAAACCGCAGCAGCAACAACTCGACCCATGGTGGTGGTTCACTTCTTATTGGCAGATGGCAGGGGAGACATGGCTTCAGCTTAGCCGTGTCGCTGCTTGAGAGTCAGTGAAATCTGCACAGTTCACCGGGCAAAAGAAAACCCGCACAGGGCGGGTTTCTTTTTCACGCGGCTTGAAGCTGCCGATCCATCGCATCGATGCATTCGCGCATCTGCTCGCGGCATTGGCTTATGAGCATGGGCATGTCGTCCATGGTCAGGCCGGCGGTAGGAATCGCCGGCAGCGAGCGTATGAGAATTTTCCCGCTGTGCCAGCGGTTCAGGCGCATGTGCTTGATGTAGCTGCTGACACACACTGGAACGATCGGCACACCGGCGGCGATGGCCATTTGAAATGCGCCTTTCTTGAATGGCAGCAGTTCCTCACCCAGGTTGCGCGTGCCTTCCGGGAAAACCCAGATCGAGGTGTCTTTGTGCTGCAAGGTGTCGGTGGTTGTCAGCATCGACTGGCGCGCCTTGTGCGCGTTCCCACGATCGATCAACACATTGCCCGCCAGCCAGAACAACTGCCCGAACAACGGAACCCATTTCAGGCTCTTTTTACCAATGCACACGGTCCGACGCGGCACCACATTGCCGAACACGAACAGGTCGTAGTTGGATTGATGGTTGGCGATGATCACGCAACTGTCAGGCTTGTTCATCAACGGGCCGACGTCGGCCTTCACCCGCAGGCGCAAGATGCACATGGCCGGCAGGGCGTACAGTCGAGCGCACAGACGACTGTTGTCCGGATTGAATGGCCGGCACAGCCCGAGGATCACACCGAGCACACCCGCGAGAATAAAGTGCAGGCCCATCAATAACATACGAAACACAAACAGCATTTTCAGGCCCACCGGGACAAAAGGTGGCGCAGTGTACGGATGTGCACTGTTTTCGGCAATTGCCGCTATAGAGTCAGGAGATGGGCGATGTTTAAGCGCATGTTTCCGACTTGTCGGTCAGAGGCGTCCTAGAGCAGCTGCGGAGTTTGAAACGTACGTGCAAGAAAAAGCCCGACACGACGGTCGGGCTTTTCTCTGAAGGAGCGAGCCGGGTTCAGCCCAGGTGTTCCTGATCCTGAATGATCGCGTTGTCCAAGGCTTCCAGCAGTGCTTTGCGCACTTTCAACTTGGTGTTCTTGTGCGCGGTCATGTTGATCTTCTTCAACTGACGCGCGGCGGCGAGGGCGGCACCTTGCAGTTCTTCGGCCGAAACAACCTTGTCGAGGAAACCGGCATCCACAGCGCCTTGCGGATCAAACATTTCGCCGTTGATCACCGAGCGATGGAAGGCCGAGCGGCGCAGGCGATCACGGGCCAGCTCGATGCCGGCGTGGTGCATGGTCATGCCGATCTGCACTTCGTTCAGACCAATGCTGAACGGGCCGTCGACACCGATCCGGTAATCGGCGGACAACAGAATGAACGCGCCTTTGGCCACGGCATGACCCGGGCAGGCAAC
Organism: Pseudomonas sp. SDO52101_S400; assembly: GCF_054071635.1. Taxonomy (NCBI): domain Bacteria; kingdom Pseudomonadati; phylum Pseudomonadota; class Gammaproteobacteria; order Pseudomonadales; family Pseudomonadaceae; genus Pseudomonas; species Pseudomonas sp. SDO52101_S400. Next base: position 37,289 of record NZ_JBSVWF010000053.1, read on the forward strand.
GATCACCGGGAACGGGTGCGACAGCAGGCGGCGGGCGAGAGTCGAACCGGCGGTCACCAGCGATACGGCTTCTTTAGGGCCGGCGGTCATTACCTTCAAATCATAGCCGCCGGAGAGAATGCCCGGCTGACCGGTAATGATCACGATTGCGCGATCCGTCACCGCCTGATCCAGCGCCGCGTTGAAGGCCGCGATCACGTCCGGGGAAATGGCGTTGACCTTGCCGTTGCTCAGGGTCAGGGTCGCGATACCGTCTTCGAGGTGGTAGGCAATCAGATCGCTCATGGCGCTATTCCTTATAAGAAAGATCGGCAGACGTTACCCACCGTCGTCGGTCAGGTAAAGCACTGTGACTGACCCGCCGGTCATCCTTGACCGCCTGATGCACCGCAACGTGCCCCGCGGCAAACGCCTTCGCCTCTATATAGAAGGGCCGCGCCCACCCAAGATTGGCCGGATCGCCATGGCCCTTCGATAGCAGAAACGACTTTTTCTCTTAACCGCATGAAAATTCTGAAAAAAAGTTTGCCATCAGAAAAGCTTTCGACTACATTAGCGCGCCTCGACAGACAGAACATGTTTGAAGAGATACGGTGAAGTGTCCGAGTGGCTTAAGGAGCACGCCTGGAAAGTGTGTATACAGGAAACTGTATCGAGAGTTCGAATCTCTCCTTCACCGCCACATTCAGTAAGCGCAAACCCCTGATTTTTTTAGAGAAAATCGGGGGTTTGTGGTTTTTGCCATCTGAAAAAAGGCCATATGGGACTGAGATGGGACTGGGACGCTATTTTGGTGCGTAAAGAAAGCACACTGGATGCGGGCTGACCTCCGCCGGCGATCAGATTTACCATGCTCTCGCGAACCGAACTCCAAGGATGACCTTCATTCCGAATGACTCAGACTCCAACATTGCCACTGCAGATGTGCTGACATTGCTTCTACATAACCAGCATGCCTTGGCGGCGGCGATAGAGGAGGTCACTAAATGGCTTTCAGAAAATGGTAGACAGTTGCATATAACGCGGTCGTGGCCATAGAAACTCTGGATACCAACGCGAGAGCGGTTGAAGATGCGATTTTGCGTTTACGGCAGTCCTAGAGAATTGCCGCTGATCCAGAGTACGCAAATAGCTAGATCGTTTACGAGCATTCACGGTTGTCAGCGATCGACGAATTGCGGCCATTCGTCAACGTCAGCGTTGGCTGATCCCCCGACTTGTCTCTTAAATGCAAAACGCCCGCTACGATGCATCGGGCGTTAGGGTGGAGTAGATGTAAGCCTATTAAGACCTAAACCATGCACTCATCAATAGAATGATAGAGCCTCGTCGACAGTGCAGGTCTTTGGTGTTTCGTTTCCTCTACTAGCTATATTTCCTGATGAAGAGATTCACTCCTTCAAGCATGAGTGATATCCGCTTTCGGTCATTTACCTCATCCCACGTGCCGTGAGCCGCTGCGTTCCGGACTCCACCCCATGATTCAATATCCTTCACATCCTGCTTGGATATTTTGTCGTCGGTTCGAAGCACCTGTGCATATGTACTGATACTCGGTTTTTTGCCATTTAAATCTATCCCCGCATCCTCCACCCATGTACGTAGGAACTCCTCAAGCGTAGCTCCGACCAAAACAGCCGCAGCGGCCGGATGACAGTCATCCTTCGCAAGCAGGGTAGAAGCTTGTGCGAGAAAATCGGACACAACGTCGATTTCGGCCTGCCTCTTAGGTGACACGGCACCATGAAGCCCCGCATCAACATAGGCTATGAAAGCAAGGAGAACTTCTCTTGCTCCCTTAGAACCCGATAAAAAGCCAAATTTCTCGAAGGCGTTGACTTGCTTATAGAAGTCGCTTTCCTGACCAGCATAAACCCGTAAAAACTCCCGCGCAGCAGAAAGCGCCCCCAGAAAGTGTGTGCTCCCGTCGACTGCTGGTATTTTGTCCAATAGGTTTATGATCAACCGCGCCTTATCAATCAATTGCTCTGGCGTCATTTACTTCCCTTCCCTAGCTTGCGTTTGCTCTTGATCACCGAATGAGATAATCGCGTCAGCAGCGATTTATCAGGACGAAGATACTATATTTACGACGTTCTATAGCATTGGGGAACGTAATAAAGACGTCTCTAACGAACTAGAGGGCGTGGTACATGAAGTGCTAACTGCTCAATCTATGGAAGTATTCACTCTCAAGCAAATGCCCAAAAACCTCCCCTTTTTTTCCTTCTACCCTTCTTTCCATCTGTCGGTGCGCCAGGCGTCGGCCGATAGCTGCCTGCCGTGGGTTGCTCAGGACTAAATTTTTGTATTTCTGTAGTCGGTGCTGCCTTACGTGCCGCGTTCATTGTTGAAACGGGTGAGTAGATCCGTTTCTTTCAGCTCGAAATGCCCCATCAATTGGTAATAGTTGGTCACCGCTCGCTCTAGCAAATCCTTTGCTTCGGTCTTCGGCTCAAAATCGACGGTTGAGTCATCGCCACCATTCATGTGTTTTGTCGAGTTCTTCGCCTTGTTCATTAGGTTTTGGATAGCCTTCTCCGTGGTTGGCTCCCCCTCTAGAAACCGTGATAGAAGCACAGCACCGTTCTTCATGCTATTGAATGATGACTCACCACCTTTCGACTCTACATGCTTGCCCAGTATCTCTTCGGCAGCACCGGCAAGGCATATCGTGGCGAAATACTCTGGTGGTTCACTGAAATAATGATGCAAGGCGGTATCGAGTAGTTGGGATGCAATTTCGATTTTTGGCGTAAGGGTAGACATGTTGATTTACCTAATGGGTTTGGAAGGGAGAGATTAGTTCACAAGTAGAATTTTGGTTTTCGGCTGCGGTGACGTTGGATAAGTGATCATCTGTGATTTCTCAACCGCAATCAGCCGGTGGCTGTTAACGCGTGTCGCATAGATCCTCGGCATGCATGTAATTCCACTCTATGTTCGTCCAGTGAGCGCCAAATAGTAGGGTTCTGGTATACCTTGCTCGGTGTGTCTGGTATCAGGCGCACTCTTCCTTATTTAGAAAGGAGCTGCACATGAGTAATGGAATGGATTTTTTCGACGAAAACGGGCAACCAGCGGCTACGGTGGCTTTCACCACGTTGAAGGCGTTGGCCCCACTGACGTCCGATCCGGCTGCCACGCTGGAAGCTTTGGGTGTCAGCGACCCGGCGGTCGAGGCGGCATTGGTAAAGATTGCTGAATTAGCTAACTCGCGCGCTTGATGATTTGCCGAGTTTTGCGCTCGCAAAACTCGGTTTCCTTAAGGTCGAGGTAGGATCATGCGGGCAGGCATCCATTGCGCGCCATGCTTGAGGTCGGTGCGGTGCGCGATGTGCTGATTAGCCGGCAGCAGGACAAATGGGGTCTGGCGATTCGCTTGGGTGGGCCTGGCAGTCACTGGTTGCCAGTGCGTTCGCAACGTGAGGCGCTCCGCACCTGGGCAAGCCTGACGGCGGTGGGGCGCTTCGCCGAAAGAGTGGGGATCCGTGGATTCAATGTCGAGCTGTAGCCGGGGCCAGTTGCAGCATGCCCACCACGTCCGGTCCGTCCTCATTGACCCAAGTGCCGTAGTGCTAGCGGATCATGTTGCCGTTGGTGTGACCCATCTGTTTGCCGATCCAGTAGATTGACGCCGCGCCGGTGGCCAGCAGTTGGCTGGCTTAGGTGTGTTTTGTGCATTCTGGTGTCCGGATTTTTTTGGTCACAGAGAGGGGTTCGGCTTCATTTTGCCGGGGCAGTACAATCGCGGTTTTATCTGCATGTAAAAGGACGACCTATGATCATTTCCACTACTCACGCCATCGAAGGCCGGCAGATCACGGCGTATCTGGACATTGTCAGTGCCGAGTCGGTGCAGGGCGTCAATGTGATCCGTGACATGTTTGCCGGGATGCGGGATTTTTTCGGCGGGCGTTCGCAGACGCTGGAGCGGGCTTTGAAGGAGGCGCGTGTTCAGGCGACTGACGAGATCAAGGAGCGGGCGCGTGCCTTGCAGGCGGATGCCGTGGTTGGAGTGGATTTCGAGATCAGCATGCCTGCGGGGAAGGGCGGCATGGTTGTGGTGTTTGCGACAGGTACGGCGGTCAAGTTGCGCTGAGCATTGGCTTCTTGCTTGTGAGCCCATTCAAATGAATGGGCTCTTCGCTGGCGATCAACCCTGCGGTTTGAGCAGGATGGTGCCTTTCGAGTCGTAGGTCAGTGGGGTGTCGATTGCAACCATCGGCGTACCGCCAGGCTGAACCGGGTCTGGATGGTAGATGACGCCAGGTTTGCCAGGTTGCACCGGACTAGGTCCGTCCAGCGGCTTGATGACGATTTCACCTGAGGCAAGCTTCTCCTTGAATTTTTCCGCCCCGGCTTTACCGGCGGCGATCTGCTCGTCCGTGAGCTTTACAACAGGCATCGGTGGGAATCCTTTGATTTCCATATTCTCTCCTTGAGATTCATTGCGTAGGAAAAAGGGCAACGGCCAGTCGCCGAGAATCTTTAGCTGTGTGGGACCAATGGTTCATCATTGCGCTGAGTTTTTTGTAAGCCATTCGTCGGGCGTCGGACGATATGAATCACAAGTCCAGGAATGACCGGCTAGTCTCAAAAGCCTTGGAGGTCGATATTTTTTCAGGCAAAAGGGTCTTGCCGGTATCGACCCCGCTTTTGAAAGGGGTGAAGAGATGACTGATCCGTACATCGAAGACGACGGGGCTGAGTTTCCATTCAACAATTGCGTGCGCTGTGGCCAGACCGAGTATCAGGCGGGCTTTGGTGAAGATCCGGTACAGACCGGCAAGATCAAGTCGACAGCACCCAAGGGGCCTAAAGCAAAATTTCTGCCCAAAGTAACGACACGCTCCAGGAAGTAATCCGGATGCCACACAGCCCCGCGATTGAGCGGGGTTTTTTATCGCTGATTTTTTTGAGAAGCGTCCTACAAAATTTGCGGATTCGTTTGGTTTCTTTCACAAACTTTTCACACCGGTCTACGTAGGGTGAAGCCATCCGTTAGAAAGCAAGTCTCCAGCCCGTCTCCCCAGCGGGCTTTTTTTTGCCTGCCATAAAACCTTTTCCATAATCGCTGTCCAATCGGCGCCAAGTGCGCTGCGGCGCTGGACATTGCCGCGGCAACAGCATTCAATCTGCGCCCTTTTTTCTTCCTTCTGTTGAGGTTTTAGTCATGCGTTTAACTCTGCCTGCTCTGGTTCTGGGGCTTTTGGTTGCTCAAGGTGCAATGGCTGGCGACGGTACCGCCGCACTGGGTGGCGGTCTGGGTGGCGCGCTCGGTAACGTGGTCGGCCAGAAAATGGGCGGCAGCACCGGTGCAGCGATTGGTGCTGGCGTAGCCGGTGCGGCAGGCAGTGCATTGGCGGCTAAAAAAGGTGCTCGTACCAAAGCGGCCATTGGCGGCGGTGTCGGCGCAGCAGGTGGTTCGGTGATCGGTAACAGCCTGGGCGGCAAGACTGGCGCAACCATCGGTGCCGGCCTGGGTGGCGCAGCCGGTGGCGCGGTGGGCAGCAATCTGTCCAAAGGTCACAAGCGTCACTGATTGCGAATGCATGTCTGAAAAGGCCCGGCTTGATGCCGGGCCTTTTTGTTGCTGAACGTTTTCCCTGAATGCGCCTCCAATCTCACATAGCCCCTCTCCGGGCATACCGTCCCGATCCGGGACCTGTGAGGTCTGTATGCGCTCGACTTTAACTGCAACTGCGTTGGTTATTGGACTGCTCGTGGCTCAAGGCGCCATGGCTGCCGGCGATGGTTCCGCGGCTGTCGGTGGTGGGCTGGGCGGTGTGCTGGGTAATGTGGTCGGCGGGCAACTCGGCGGCAGCACCGGTGCGGCGGTTGGTGCTGGCGTGGGCGGTGCGGCCGGCAGTGCCGTCGGGGCGAACAAGCGCAATCGTACGGAAGCCGCGATTGGCGGTGGTCTCGGTGCCGCTGGCGGCTCAGTGCTCGGCAACAGCCTCGGCGGCTCCACCGGTTCGGCCATCGGCGCAGGATTGGGTGGCGCAGCGGGTGGCGCGGTCGGCAACAACCTCGGTGACGATGGTGGTAGATCTCACTCTGGGGGCGGCCACAAGCACAAGTACAAACACAAGAATCGTCATCATTGAGTGATCGGTTCTGCATAAACCCGGCTTGATGCCGGGTTTTTCTTGCCTATGTGTCATGCGCAGGAACGATTAGCGACCATACTTTTCGAACGTCTACACGTCTGAGATTCACGAGGTACGCCATGACTCCCGAAACCGAAGGCAAGGAAGAAAAAGGCCCGAGCGGGTTGCCGTTTATCAATGATCCGGGGAATGAGGATCCGGGGTCGTTGATGGATGATGCGACGGTTCCGCTTTGGGAGGGTGAGGGGGAAGAGCTTGAGTATGAGGATTTTGATGATGAGTGATGGGCTTTGAATGCGTGATTTCAAGCTTTGAGTGGGCCTTTGTTACAGGCCCTTTGAGAATGGAGGTCTTGAAAGTCTCCCTCCTATTATTGAGTCGCAGCCCAGTGATTTTGGAGGTCGATGGGGAGCTGTTAAACAGCATCACCTGAGGATTTTATTTTTTCGTTCAGCTTGCTCTTGATGTGCAATAGCCATGTTTCGCCAGACACCCAATCATTCCAATAGCAGTAGTAGCAGCTGAGTTCTGACAGCAAATAGCTCCTGAGAGCTGACTCATTCTTTCTCCAGTTAATCAGCGTTTGCAGGTCGTTCCTGATTAATATCAACTCTGTTTCACCTGCCTCATCAAGAAAATTTGTCAATACAAGGTCGGCACTATCGTGCTCCATCATCCAGTCCTGATGGAAATACGCCCCAAAAAAATCGTGCAGCTCGGGAAGGTCTTTGTTCATAACTCTGGAAACCCGGTTAGTAAGAAATATCCCAAAGGTAATTGGGCATCCCGTTTTAGCACCAAAAGTAATTTTGTTGCAGGCATGGAGTGAGGGTGTCCATTGGGCATGCTTACACCCACCGGTATCTGCAACTGATGTGTGATAGTTGTTTTTCCTTTGTTGCTAGCCAAGAAGTCTCTTATTTTCACTGAGTTCGCCGATATAGCTTCCGATACAGCAGCCTCTGCAGTTGCTCGATCACGAAAGGTCGATGCTGCCGGAATATTCGGTTCGGCGAGCAATCTTTGAGCTAGCTGAGTATCTGTTCTACCCACATGTTTGATAATGAGATGGCCTCCTTGTGCTTCATGAGTCGCCAAACCCCCGCCAGGAACAATCTCACTGTAAGGCCCATCGGCTGTCTTCGATCCCGGGCACGGATTGCAAGTTAACCCCAACGGATCCACCCACCCCGTCGGATTCGGCACGTACCGGTACTGGTTCA
>NZ_JBSVWF010000054.1:0-44294 GCF_054071635.1 Pseudomonas sp. SDO52101_S400
GCGGTGTGTCTGCGCGAGATTTTCCAACAGATACGACGCTTTCGCGAGCAAGCCCGCTCCCACATTGGAATTGTGAGTTGTCTGGTCGGGTTGGGCTTGCCCGTCGCAACATTTTGTTCGAAACTCCGCACCTCGTCCTTTGCGGCGACCCTGGATCAGCAGACAGGGCAACACTGAGCTGGCAACCCTGAACCCAACTTTCAGAGGAGCCGGCCACAATGCCTGCGACCCGTATCTGGTTAAAAAATCCCCTCGCCATTTTTACGGCCAACGGTCTCGATGCCCGTGGCGGTCTGGTGCTGCAAGACGGTGTGATCACCGAAGTGCTCGGCGCCGGCCAGCAACCTTCCGCGCCATGCAATGAAGTGTTCGACGCCCGTGAACACGTGATCCTGCCGGGCCTGATCAACACCCACCACCACTTCTATCAGACCCTGACCCGCGCCTGGGCGCCGGTGGTCAACCAGCCATTGTTCCCGTGGCTGAAAACTCTGTACCCGGTGTGGGCGCGCCTGACGCCTGAAAAACTCGCCCTCGCCACCAAAGTCGCGCTGGCCGAGCTGCTGTTGTCGGGTTGCACCACCGCCGCCGACCACCACTACCTGTTCCCGGATGGCCTGGAAAACGCCATCGACGTGCAAGTCGAAACCGTGCGCGAACTGGGTATGCGCGCCATGCTCACCCGCGGTTCGATGAGCCTCGGCGAGAAGGACGGCGGCCTGCCTCCGCAGCAGACCGTGCAGGAAGGCCAGGTGATTCTCGACGACAGTCAGCGCCTGATCCACGAGTACCACGAACGTGGCGACGGCGCGCAAATCCAGATCGCTCTGGCACCGTGCTCGCCGTTCTCGGTGACCCCGGAAATCATGTCCGCCAGCGCCGATCTGGCGAACAAGCTTGATGTGCGCCTGCACACTCACCTGGCCGAAACCCTCGACGAAGAAGACTTCTGCCTGCAACGCTTCGGCCTGCGCACCGTGGATTATCTGGACAGCGTCGGCTGGCTCGGCCCGCGTACGTGGCTGGCCCACGGCATCCATTTCAACCCCGACGAAATCGCTCGCCTCGGCGCGGCCGGCACCGGCATCTGCCATTGCCCGAGTTCGAACATGCGCCTGGCGTCCGGCATCTGCCCGAGCATCGAACTGACCGATGCCGGCGCACTGTTCGGTCTCGGCGTGGATGGCTCGGCGTCCAACGATGCGTCGAACATGATCCTCGAAGCCCGTCAGGCCCTGTACATCCAGCGCCTGCGTTATGGCGCCGAGAAGATCACCCCGGAGCGTGTGCTGGGCTGGGCAACCAAGGGTTCGGCGAGCCTGCTGGGTCGTACCGACATCGGCGAACTGGCGGTGGGCAAGCAGGCGGACCTGGCATTGTTCAAACTGGATGAGCTGCGCTTCTCCGGCAGCCATGACCCGATCTCGGCGCTGCTGTTGTGCGGCGCGGATCGGGCGGATCGAGTGATGGTCGGTGGCAAATGGCGCGTGATTGACGGGCAGGTTGAAGGGCTGGATCTCAAAGGCCTGATTGCCGATCACAGCCAGGCTGCCCGGCAGTTGATCGCCGGAACCTGATCCAGGTGAAGGTCTGAAGGTGGGAGCAAGCCCGCTCCCACATTTGGTTTTGTGGTGTTCTCAAAGTCCGAGCAGCGACAACATGATGAACGTCGCAAACAGCACAAAATGCGTCATGCCCTCGATGGCATTGGTCTCGCCGTCATTGAGGTTGATCGCGCTGACGATCAGCGTGATAAAGATCATCACCGTCTGCACCGGCGTCATCGCCATCTGAAACGGCTGACCGGTGTAGAGCGCCATTGCTTCCATCACCGGAACCGTCAGAATCACCGTCGACAACGAAGCCCCCATCGCAATGTTGACCACCGACTGCATGCGGTTGGCCAACGCCGCGCGCAACGCGGTCAGGATCTCCGGCGCCGCCGAAATCGCCGCCACCAGAATCGCCGTGATCACCGGAGGTGCGCCCGTCCCTTCCAGGCCCAGATCGAGGGTCTTGGACATCACCTCGGCCAATGCGCCGATCACCACCACACCGAACACCAGAATGCCTATCGACAGCGCCAGGCTGACCGGTTTCGGCTCCTGCTCCACGGGCTCTTTCTTGCGGCGTTTATCCGGGTAGCTGTAGCTGAAAAAGTAACTGTGCGGGCCGACCTGCATGCGCAGGAACAACGTGTAAAGCACCACCATCGCGCCGATGGTGAACGCAGAATAGATTTTCCAGTCGGCCTCGGGAATGAACTCCGGCACCACCATCGACACGCCCATGGCGGTGAGGATCATCACGCTGTAGCTGCGGGCCGAATCATCGTTGTAGGACTGCTCGCCATGCTTGATCCCGCCCATCAATGCGGCCAGGCCGAGAATGCCATTGATGTCGAGCATCACCGCCGAATAGATCGTGTCGCGCACCAGGGTCGGTGAAGCTTCGTTGCTCATCATGATCGCCAGGATCACCACTTCCACCAGCACGGCGGCGAGGGTCAGGATCATCGTGCCGTACGGGTCGCCGACTTTTTCCGCGAGCAGTTCAGCCTGGTGGGCTACGCGCATCGATGCAGCGACGATGAACGCGATCAACACCAGCCCGGCCGTCAGGGCGACGACCTGGCCGCTGTGCAGCAACCAATGCTCCAGCGGATAGGCGACAAGAGCCGCGATCAGGGCCAGCAGCAGAAAGCTTTCTTGCTTGAGGATCGTGAGCATGGCGGGCCTTCGGGTGCTGAGGTCGAATGAGCTACTGACTGCGGGGCGGCGCTAATGGTTCGTTACACCTTAGCGCACCAGTGGATGGCAGCTTTATCTAAACCTGCACTTTTATTGGCCTTTGCGGCCTCTTCGCGAGCAAGCCCGCTCCCACATGAGAATGCGATCCTCTGTGGGAGCGGGCTTGCTCGCGAAGGCCTCGCCGCGATTTCGAATCGATTTGTTGTCCGCTTGGTCAGCCTTTTGCATTGCCCTCCCCACACACAACAAAAGGGAGTTAGCGTTCATGCAAAAACGTCCACTGCAAAAACTGCTGTGCATCGCCATGGGCCTTGGCCTCAGCCTTGGCGCCAGTGCCGCCGATCCACTGAAAGTCGGTTTCGTCTACATCGGCCCCATCGGCGACCACGGCTGGACGTATCAGCATGAACAGGGGCGCAAGGCGCTGGCGGACAAACTCGGCACGCAGATCACCACCAACTACGTGGAAAACGTCGCCGAAGGCGCCGATGCCGAGCGGGTGATCCGCAACATGGCCAAGGACAACTACGACCTGATTTTCACCACCTCTTTCGGCTACATGAACCCGACGGTGAAAGTCGCCAAACAGTTTCCCAAGGTGACCTTCGAACACGCCACCGGCTACAAGCAGGACAAGAACCTCGGCACCTATCTGGCGCGCACTTACGAGGGCCGTTATGTCGGTGGTTTCCTCGCGGCGAAGATGACCAAGACCAAGAAGATTGGCTATGTCGCCTCGTTCCCGATCCCGGAAGTGATCCGCGACATCAATGCCATCCAGCTGGCCTTGAACAAATACAACCCGGGCACCGAAATCAAAGTGGTGTGGGTCAATTCGTGGTTCGATCCGGGTAAAGAGGCCGACGCCGCCAACGCACTGATCGATCAGGGTGTGGACGTGGTGTTCCAGCACACCGACAGCCCGGCACCGATCCAGGCCGCCGAGCGGCGTGGCGTATACGCCGTGGGCTACGCTTCCGACATGGCGCACTTCGGCCCGAAAGCGGTGCTGACCTCGATCGTCAACGACTGGGCGCCCCACTATATTCAGGCGACTCAGAGTGTGATCGACCACAACTGGAAATCCCAGGATTACTGGGGCGGGTTGAAAGAAGGCACGGTCGAACTGCCGATCAGCGATCTGGTGCCGGCGCCGGTTAAGGCCGAAGCCGAGCAGATCATCGCCGACATCAAGAGCGGCGCCCTGCAACCGTTCACCGGGCCGATCAAGGATCAGGCCGGGGTCGAGAAAATCCCGGCGGGGGTCAGTGCTACCAATGCCGAACTGGCGTCGATGAATTACTACGTCGAAGGTATGAAGGCCGAGATGCCGAAGTAACGCCTGCCCGCCATAAAACCCTGTGGGAGCCAGCCTGCTGGCGATAGCGCACTTTCAGTCGATACCGTTCTGGCCTCATCGCCAGCAGGCTGGCTCCCACACTGGATCTCACATGACTCCAAGGATTGTGCATGAACAGCCTTCCGATCATCGACATCTCGCCGCTCCATTCAGACGACCAAAATGCCTGGCCCGCCGTCGCCGGACAGATCGACCAAGCCTGCCGCGAATGGGGCTTTTTCTACATCAAGGGCCATCCGATTTCTGCGCAGCGCATCGAATCCCTGCTCAATCACGCCCGGCACTTTTTCGCGCTGCCGACAGCGGAAAAACTCAAGATCGACATCACTCGGACCGCCCATCACCGCGGCTACGGCGCCATCGCCACCGAACAACTCGACCCGGACAAACCCAGCGACCTCAAGGAAACCTTCGACATGGGCCTGCACCTGCCGGCCGATCATCCCGAGGTGCTGGCGGAGAAACCCTTGCGCGGCCCCAACCGTCATCCGGCCATTGCCGGTTGGGAAGCACTGATGGAGCAACACTACCGCGACATGCAGGCCCTCGCGCAAACCCTGTTGCGAGCCATGACTTTAGCGCTGGGCATCGAGCGCGACTTCTTCGATACACGCTTCAACGAACCAGTCAGCGTATTACGGATGATCCATTACCCGCCACGCCACACCGCCAGTTCCGCCGAGCAACAAGGCGCCGGCGCGCACACCGATTACGGCTGCATCACGCTGTTGTATCAGGACGCGGCCGGCGGTTTGCAGGTGAAAAACGTCAACGGCCAGTGGATCGACGCCCCGCCCATCGACGGCACGTTCGTGGTCAACCTCGGCGACATGATGGCGCGCTGGAGCAACGACCGTTATCGCTCGACTCCGCACCGGGTCATCAGCCCGCTCGGCGTGGATCGCTATTCAATGCCGTTCTTCGCCGAACCGCACCCGGACACTCGCATCGAATGCCTGCCCGGTTGCCAGGACGCGCAACATCCGGCGAAGTATCCGACCACCACCTGCGCCGAATTCCTGCTGTCGCGCTTCGCCGATACCTACGCCTATCGACGGGAGCCGCAAGCAGTGTGATGGATCGGTTGGTCAGGTTTTGCCAATTGTTTCGGCGGGCATCTGTAGAATGCTCGTCATTGCACCTGATGAGAAAAGAATATGTACGACTGGCTCAACGCCCTGCCCAAGGCCGAACTGCACCTGCACCTCGAAGGCTCGCTGGAGCCCGAGCTGCTGTTCGCCCTGGCCGAACGCAACAAGATCGCCCTGCCATGGAGCGATGTGGAAACCCTGCGCAAGGCCTACGCCTTCAACAACCTGCAGGAATTCCTCGACCTGTATTACCAGGGTGCCGACGTGCTGCGCACCTCCCAGGATTTCTACGACCTGACCTGGGCCTACCTGCTGCGCTGCAAAGAACAGAACGTGATTCATACCGAACCGTTCTTCGACCCGCAGACCCACACTGACCGTGGCATCCCGTTCGAAGTGGTACTCAACGGCATCGCCGCCGCGCTGAAGGATGGCGAGCAGCAACTGGGCATCACCAGCGGTCTGATCCTGAGTTTCCTGCGCCACCTGAGCGAAGACGAAGCACAGAAAACCCTCGACCAGGCGCTGCCGTTCCGCGATGCGTTTGTCGCTGTAGGTCTGGACAGCTCCGAGATGGGTCACCCGCCGAGCAAGTTCCAGCGCGTGTTCGACCGTGCCCGTCACGAAGGCTTCCTGACCGTTGCCCACGCCGGCGAAGAAGGCCCGCCGGAATACATCTGGGAAGCCATCGACCTGCTGAAAATCCAGCGCATCGACCATGGCGTGCGCGCCATCGAAGACGAGCGTCTGATGCAGCGGATCATCGACGAGCAGATCCCGCTGACCGTGTGCCCGCTGTCGAACACCAAGCTCTGCGTGTTCGATCACATGTCCCAGCACAACATCCTCGACATGCTAGAGCGTGGCGTGAAGGTCACGGTGAACTCCGATGACCCGGCGTACTTCGGGGGTTATGTCACCGAGAACTTCCATGCGCTGCATACCCACCTGGGCATGACCCAGGATCAGGCCAAACGCCTGGCACAGAACAGCCTGGATGCGCGGTTGGTAAAACCGTAACAACGCTGAAGATCCAATGTGGGAGCCAGCCTGCTGGCGATGAGGCCGTTACATTCAACATCTGTGTTGATTGAAAGCCCGCAATCGCCAGCAGGCTGGCTCCCACAATAGGATCTGTATTCAGCCAGCGACCTGAGCTTCGGTCAGCTCTTCCAGCGTCTTGCCCCGGGTCTCCATCCCGAACAGCCACACCACCCCCGCCGCAATCGCAAAGCACAACGCCCCCAACGCAAACACCCCGCCCTGCCCGGTGATCGGGAACACCAGCCCGGTGACCAACGGCCCGAGCAGCGAGCCCACGCGCCCGATGGCCGAGGCGAAACCCGAGCCCGTCGCCCGCGCCGAGGTCGGGTACAGTTCCGGCGTGTAGGTGTAGAGCACCGCCCACATGCCGAACAGGAAAAACTGCATCAACAGACCCGTGCCGATCAGCAGTGCCACGTTGCCGCCAAACACTGCGCTCTGCCCGTACAGAAACGCCATCACCCCGCCACCGAGCAACGTGACGATGCACACCGGTTTGCGCCCCCAACGCTCCACCAGCCACGCCGCCATCAGAAACCCGGGAATCCCGCCCAGGGAAATCAGTACCGTGTAATACACGGACTGGGTGACCGCGAACCCCGACTGTTGCAGCAACGCGCTGAGCCAGGAGGTCAGGCCATAGAAGCCGAGCAATGCAAAGAACCACAGGCTCCAGATCATCATCGTGCGCTGGCGGTACTGCGGCGACCAGATCTGGCCGAGGGCCGAGAGGAAATTGCCCGGTGGCGTGATCACCCGAGGCAGGCGAACCGGCTCCGGCAACGCAGCCCCGCCAAGCGACGCCCGCACCCGGCCCTCGATTGCGCACAGCACCTTGTCGGCAGCTTCATGCTTGCCCGCCTGCTCCAGCCAGCGTGGCGACTCGGGAATGAAAAAGCGGATCGCCAAGACAAACACTGCCGGTACCGCCAACACCAGAAAGATGTCGCGCCAGCCAATCAGCGGTAGCAGGAAATACGACAGCACCCCGGCAGCGACAAAACCCAGCGGCCAGAAACCGTCCATCAAGGCGATGTAGCGCCCGCGACGCCGGGCCGGGATCAGCTCGGACAGCATCGACTGGGCAATCGGAAACTCCATGCCCATGCCGATCCCCAGCAGGATGCGGAACAGCGTGAGACTCTCGACCGTTTGCGCCGTGGAGCACAGGTAACTGGCCACACCCCACAATACGATGCTCCACTGAAACACCGGTTTGCGACCGAAACGATCAGCCAGCAACCCGGACAGCGACGCCCCCAGCACCATGCCGAAAAAACTCGAACTGGCCAGCAGCCCGGCCTCGGCGCTACTCAGGCCGAACTCGGTTTTGATCGAGCCGAGCAAGAAGGTCATCATCGCCAGATCCATGGAGTCGAAGAAGAACGCCAGGGCGATGATGATGAATATGATCCGGTGATAACCGCTGACCGGCAGGCGTTCCAGTCGATCTGCCGCGCTGAAGCTTCCCGTGTCCATGCCACCTCCTCCACCCGAAATATCTGCGGATCGAGTGTGCGCGATAGCCGTTCAGCGTTTGTGCCAGATGCGACCTGTTCGCAGCCGTAGGCGACGCCTGTCATCCGAAAATGGCGCAAAGTGCTCTAGAACGCCATTTCCAGCTCGGTCTCCCGGGCGAATCGATGAATTTCCCGCTGCCCTGCTGCCGTCAGTTGCAGGGCGCGCGAATCGTTGGGCAGCATCAACCAGCCGGACTGCATGAACAACTGGAGTAAAGCCGCTCCCAGTGAGCCGCCCATGTGCGGGCGACGCTCGCTCCAGTCCGGGCAAGCACACGCCACCTGGGCATTGCGGTGGGCCAGCGCCTGGATGAAGACCCCACGACTGGCCAGTTGCGTCGCCCCCTTGTGCGTGACCACCACCCGATGCTCAAGCTGCTCGATCCAGCCGGCATCGAGCAGGCGTTGATACAGATCGGCAGCCAGCGTACCGCCCAGATGATCATCGCAAAAACGCGCACGCAGCAGAGAGGATGGGGCGGCCTGAGGTCTGGCAATGGGTGTGGCGCGCTTGAACACGTCGGGAATCTCCCGCGGCGCGCTGGCAAGCGTGGCGCTGGCCAGGGCCTCGATGGCCGCGCCGATTTCCGGAGCTGCCAGGCGAAAGAAGCGCTTGCGCCCGCGAGCCTCGACCTTCAACAGACCGCCAGCGGACAAGCGCCCCAGATGCGCGCTGGCCGACGAGGGCGACAGCCCCGCCAGCAGAGCCAGTTCCTCGGTCTGCCGGGCCGAGCCATCCATCAACGCCCACATCATCGCGCTGCGTTTGGGATCGGCCAGCAACGTGGCGATCTGGCTGATGCAAGGTGCATGTTCCATGTATTCACTCCCTGTTGAATCGTATCGTCTACTGCTCAGAGACATCTTGACCAGTAATCAGTCGTCGGCCAAGCCGCGCAAAAACGCCTTGATCGGAGGCGAGGCAACACACTGCCACCCGGTATTCGCAGTACTTGATGCAACCGTCACCACTGCCCGGCCAGTGTCGGTCCGAGCGTGCCTGTGCCCGCATGCCGGTGCAGGCTTCAGGCGGTCGCTAGTATAAGCGGGTTGCTCGCGGCGTCCTGCGCCGGAGCGGGTACGGCTGGTGATTGTTCCTGACAGAAATTTCGCTATTTGCCTGCGACTAATGATCGAACTGCGAAAAAGCGGGAAATCGGCTACTCAATTCGGCGCAACGGCTGGCGAGCATCTCCCTCAACAGGTTCACCGGCTTACTCAATTGTGCGCGATGGGCGCACAGCAGATTCAGCGGAGCCCGCTCGCAGAGCAGCCCGGGCAGCAGCACTTTCAGTCGCCCGGCGAGCACATCGCCGGCCACATCCAGCCAGGACTTGTAGGCGATGCCCGCCCCCGCGACGGCCCATAAACGCACCACGTCGGCGTCATCGCTGAAACGGTCGCCGCTGACGGTCAGGCTGACTTCGCGTTTGCCGTCATGAAAACTCCAGTGGTCATGCACTCGGCTACCCAGCATGTACAACAGGCAGTTGTGCTGCGCGAGCTGTTCCAGTTGAGTCGGCTCGCCATGTTGCGCCAGATAGCCGGGAGAGGCGCAAAGTACCCGTCGGTTCTGCGCGGCGACAGGTAGCGCGACCAGACTGGAATCCTCCGGTTCGCCATAACGCAGGGCGATATCCACCGGTTGGCGAAACAGGTCGGCGATGCGGTCCCCCAGCAACAGGCGCACCGTCAGTTTCGGGTGTTCACGCTGAAACTCATCGAGCCACGGCAGCAGCAGGTTGCGGCCGAAATCCGACGGTGCCGACAGTTGCAGAATCCCGCTGACCTGTTCCTGACCACTGGCCAGCAGACGACGGCCTTCCTCCAGATTGCTCAGCGCCGCCCGGGCGTATTCGAGGAAGCCTTCGCCTTCAGATGTCAGGCGCAAGCTGCGGGTGGAACGTGCCAGCAAACGCGCTCCAAGTTGCTGCTCGATACGCTTGAGCGCCGCGCTCGCCACGGCGGCGGACATGTCCATCACCCGTGCCGCCGCCGACAGACTGCCCAGATCCGCTGCCCGGACAAACAACTGCAAGTCGTCGAAACGCAGCATTTCAGCCTCGATTATCAAAAAAGCATTGAAAGAGACTGCTCTTTTAGCGGGTTTTATCTCGGGTAGAAATAGCCAATCATGCCACCCATCGAATTCATCCCGCTTCGGAGTCGAACATGTCTCAGCCATTCACCGCCATCGCCACCCTGATCGCCAAACCTGGCCAGCAGGACGCCCTCGAACAGCACCTGCGCGCCCTGATCGAACCGACCCGCGCGGAAGCCGGTTGCGGCCAATACGACCTGCACCAGGACCTGGCCAACCCGCTGGCCTTTTACATGATCGAGCAGTGGGCCAGCGACGAAGCCCTGCAGGCCCACGACGACAGTGCGCATATCCAGCATTTCCGGGCGCAGGCCGCTGGTTTCCTCGAACATTTCGAGCTCAAGCGCCTGCGCGCCATCGCCTGAATCCTTCCTTCAAGCACTTTTCGGAGTCATCCATGAAAGCCATCGCCTATTACGCGTCACTGCCGATCAACGACGAAAAATCCCTGCAAGACATCGAACTGCCGGAACCGGTGGCCGGTCCGCGCGACCTGCTGGTGGAAGTCAAAGCGATTTCGGTCAACCCGGTCGACACCAAGGTTCGCCAGAACGTCGCACCAGAAGACGGCGCCGCCAAGGTGCTGGGCTGGGACGTGGCCGGCGTGGTCAAGTCGGTCGGCAGTGAAGTGACGCTGTTCAAGGCGGGCGACAAGGTCTTCTACGCCGGCTCCATCGCCCGGGCCGGTGGCAACAGTGAACTGCACGTGGTGGATGAGCGGATCGTCGGCCATATGCCCAAATCCCTCGGCTTCGCCGAAGCTGCAGCGCTGCCGCTGACCGCCATTACGGCGTGGGAGCTGTTGTTCGAACGTCTGCAGATTCGCGAAGGCAACACCGACGAAGGTCAGAGCCTGTTGATCGTCGGCGCGGCCGGTGGCGTGGGTTCGATCCTGACCCAACTGGCCAGCCAGCTGACCGGGCTCAAGGTGATCGGCACTGCCTCCCGCCCGCAAACCCGCGACTGGGTGAGCGAACTGGGCGCCGACGTAGTGATCGATCACAGCCAGCCGTTGAGCGAAGAACTGAAACGCGCCGGCCTCGGCCACGTGACCCACGTCGCCAGCCTGACCCAGACCGACCAGCACCTGGACCAATTGGTCGAAGCCCTGGCGCCGCAAGGCAAACTGGCGCTGATCGATGATCCGAAAGCGCTGGACGTGACCAAGCTCAAGCGCAAGAGCCTGTCGCTGCACTGGGAGTTCATGTACACCCGCTCGCTGTTCGAAACGCCGGACATGATCGAGCAGCACAAACTGCTCAACCGGGTGGCCGACCTGATTGATGCCGGAACGTTGAAGACCACGGTGGGCGAGCACTTCGGCAAGATCAACGCGAGCAATCTGCGCCGAGCCCATGAATTGCTGGAAAGCGGCAAGGCCAAGGGGAAAATTGTTTTAGAAAGTTTCTAAAACTCGGAAGGCCGCAGCCTACGCCCGAGCCAAAAGTATCTGGCGCGGGGGCTGCGGTCGCTTTTTGCCGTCAGTCAGATGCTTGACCCTTGTCACAATTGCGATCGTATTCAGGTCTACAATCGAGACCTCTGCGATGCAATCTTTTACGTCCGGGAGGTCAGCAATGAAGATCCTGATAAAAGAAGTGGCAAAGTCCCAGTGGCAAGTTCGTCTCGACCAGCACGCCGTGACATTCCGCAGTGAGGCCGAAGCTCGGGCCTTCACCCGCACCCTCGAAGCGCGTCTGCACGCGCCCCATCAGATTCCCGACCTCGGCCAGCAACGCGCTGTCGGCTGAGTTCTTCCGTTCAGACTTCGGCCTGCGCCTTTGCCAGCGCCCGGGCATTCTGTATGCGCCGGGTGAGCATCGCCGCGCTGACCACCAACAGACCGCACAGGCTGATGACCATGGCCATCGGCACGGCCGTGCCGTCGTGCAAAACCCCCACCAGCGCCGAAGCACCTGCGGCGACGCTGAACTGCATGCTGCCAAGCAATGCGGACGCACTGCCGGCGCGAGCGCCCTGCCCGTTCATCGCACTCGCTGCCGCATTGGGGCTGATGCAGCCCAGGCTCGCCACACAGATGAACAACGGGATCAGCAGTGGCCACAGAGCCTCGGTGTGCAGGGCACTGACCGCGAGCAACGTCAACCCGGCGCCAAAGTAAACCCAGACCGCCCGTGACAGCAGAAACGCCGGGCCACGTTTGGCCAACAGTCGCGCGTTGACCTGTGCCACCAGAATGAATCCCGCCGCGTTGGTGCCGAACAGCCAGCCGAAATGCTCGGCCGGTACGCCATACAACTTGATGAAAATGAAAGGCGAGCCGGCGATGTAGGCAAACATCCCGGCGATAGCGATGCCGCCGGTCAGGGCGTGGCCCATATAGACCGGATCGGTCAGCAACCGGCCGTACTGGCGCAGTGCGCCGGACAATGGCTGGCGCGGAACATGGGCCGGCAGACTTTCCGGCAGGCCGAGGGCCACCGCCAGTCCGGCCAGGGCACTGAACCCGGTCAGCACCAGGAAGATCGACTGCCAGCCCGTGGTGTTGACCAGCAGGCCGCCGAGCATCGGCGCCAGAATCGGTGCCAGCCCCATCACCAGCATCAGTTGCGAGAAGACTTTCGCCGAACCCACCGCATCGCACTTGTCGCTGACTACTGCCCGGGAAATCACCATCCCCGCACAACCGCCCAGCGCCTGAACGAATCGCGCACCAATCAACCATTCAAGATTCGGCGCATAGGCGCAAGCCAGTGACGCTAGCGTGAACAGCGTCAGCCCCACCAGCAACGGAATCCGTCGGCCAAACCGATCCGCCACCGGCCCGTAAGCCAGCTGACCGATGGACAGGCCAAAGAAGTAAGCCGACAACGTCAGCTGGACGTGTTTCTCATCGGTGCCGAACGCCAGCGCCATGGAAGGAAACGCGGGGAGATAGAAGTCGATCGCCAACGGACCGAAAGCGGTCAAGGCACCGAGAATCAGAATGGTACGGAAGTTCATCAGGCGTCCAGGTCCGGCAGGCAGTTGGGTGGGCACTTTGGTAGAGAGTGCAGCCCGACAGTCTAGCCGCGCGAGGACGCCTTGAACATTCCGATAGCTCGCTAACTATTAAAAAGTTCAGGCGAGTCTGATGGCATAACCTTCTTCGCTGATCGCCTCGATCACCTGCTCGGCGCTCAACGCACTTTCGACACCGACTTCCTTCGCTGCCAGATCGACCCGCACGCTGGCCGCCGGATCCTTGCTCTGCACCGCTTGGGTGACGGCTTTGACGCAGTGACCGCAGGACATGCCTTCAACAGTGAAAACTTGCATGGAATGACTCCTTTGAGTGAGGTTGCCGGCAGTTTCGAGCTTGCCACGATGGCAAGGTCAAGTTCTGCAAAAAACTGCCGGGCTGGCAATCGGCGCCGCGCTCGGCCAAGCTGCGTGCATCAATGACATAAATTCAGGAGATTCAGCCATGCGCTGGTCAGCTTTCAGCCTGTTTGGCTTCCTCAGCCTCTTTGCTGCGATCCCTTCGGTGCAGGCCGCCGGGGAGGATTTCGGGGTGCTGATCATTTCCCGCGAGCGCCTGGAAGTTGCGACCTCCTGCGAAATCGGCGTCTACATCCAGGATCAACTGTCGGCGCGACTGTTCCAGGAGCAAAGCACCTCGTTCAACCTGCCGCCGGGCAATGTGTCACTGCGCCTGAAGCTGCTGCCGGGGCAAATGCCGGGCTGCAACCCGGGCATGCTCGCGCCGGGCTCGCAGGAGATCAAACTGCATGCCGGCGACATCCTGAAGTTCCGGATTGCGATGAATGCGGAAGGCATGTACCTCAAGCCCACTGGCCTCGGTTACTGACACTTTCGGATTGGCGCTTGACCTTGCCAGCATGGCAAGGTTGATCCTGTAGGCATCTTCTACAGGGAGTACGACCGATGTCCGATTCCATCACGTTCGATCTGCCCATCAGCGGCATGACCTGCGCCAGTTGCGCCGGTCGTGTCGAGCGGGCGTTGAGCAAAGTCAGCGGCGCCAGCGCCGTCAGCGTCAACCTCGCCACCGAACAGGCCCGCGTACAGGCACCCGGCGACAGCCTGCCGGCGCTGATGGAAGCGGTTGAGCGTGCCGGTTACAGCGTGCCGCAGCAAACCTTGGAATTGAACATCGACGGCATGACCTGCGCCTCCTGCGTCGGCCGCGTCGAACGCGCATTGCAAAAAGTGCCGGGGGTGAACAGCGTCAGCGTCAACCTGGCCAATGAACGCGCCCACCTCGAACTGCTTGGCGCTGTCGATCCGCAGCTCCTGATCGCCGCCGTGAGCAAGGCCGGTTATTCGGCCAGCCTCTTCGAACTTGAACACCAGACCGACAATCATCAGCAACGCCTGAGCCACGAGCGCTGGGCGCTGATCTGCGCCATCGCCCTCGCCTTGCCGCTGGTGCTGCCGATGCTGCTGCAACCGTTCGGCATTCACTGGATGCTCCCGGCCTGGGCGCAGTTCGCACTCGCCACGCCGGTGCAGTTCATCTTCGGTGCACGTTTTTATGTGGCCGCATGGAAAGCCGTGCGCGCCGGGGCCGGCAACATGGACTTGCTGGTGGCGTTGGGCACCAGCGCCGGATATGGACTGAGTCTCTACGAATGGGCGACCGCCGACGGAGGCATGCCGCATCTGTATTTCGAAGCCTCTGCGGTAGTCATCGCTCTGGTGCTGCTCGGCAAATACCTGGAAAGCCGCGCCAAACGCCAGACCGCCAGCGCCATTCGCGCACTGGAAGCCTTGCGCCCGGAGCGGGCGATTCAAGTCATCGATGGTCGCGAACAGGACGTCGCCATCAGCGCCCTGCGCCTCGGTGACCTCGTACTGGTCAAACCCGGCGAACGTTTCCCGGTGGACGGCGAAGTGCTGGAAGGCCAGAGCCATGCCGATGAAGCGCTGATCAGCGGCGAAAGCCTGCCAGTGCCCAAACAACCGGGCGACAAGGTCACCGGCGGTGCAATCAACGGCGAAGGCCGCTTGCTGGTGAGCACGACTGCACTCGGTGCGGAAAGCGTACTGGCGCGAATCATCCGTCTGGTCGAAGACGCCCAGGCGGCGAAGGCACCGATCCAGAAACTGGTGGATAAAGTCAGTCAGGTGTTCGTGCCGACGGTTCTGCTGCTGGCCCTCGCCACGCTGATCGGCTGGTGGCTGTATGGCGCGCCGCTGGAAACCGCGTTGATCAACGCCGTCGCGGTATTGGTCATCGCCTGCCCCTGCGCCCTTGGTCTGGCGACACCGACCGCAATCATGGCCGGTACCGGCGTGGCGGCACGGCACGGGATTCTGATCAAGGACGCCGAGGCACTGGAGCGTGCCCATGAAGTCAGCGCCGTGGTGTTCGACAAGACCGGCACCCTGACCTCCGGCACTCCGCGCATTGCGCACTTCAGTGCGATCGATGGTGATGAAGATGCCCTGCTGACAGCAGCCGGCGCGCTGCAACGCGGCAGTGAACATCCGCTGGCCAAAGCGGTGCTGGATGCCTGTGCCGAGCGCAATCTGACTGTGCCCGACGTCAGCGATAGCCAGTCGCTGACCGGTCGCGGCATCGCCGGCCACCTCGACGGGCGGCGCCTCGCCTTGGGCAATCGCCGACTGCTGGACGAAACCGGGCTGGACGCCGGCACGTTGGCGGAATCCGCCAAGGCCTGGGAAACCGAGGGCCGGACACTGTCCTGGCTGATCGAACAGAGCCCTGAACCCCGAGTGCTTGGGCTGTTCGCCTTCGGTGACACCCTCAAGCCCGGCGCGCTGCACGCGGTGCAACAACTGACAGCACGAAATATCCACAGCCACTTGCTGACCGGCGACAACCGAGGCAGCGCCCGTGTGGTGGCCGAAGCGCTGGGCATCGAGAACGTCCACGCCGAAGTGCTGCCGGCGGACAAGGCCGCCATCGTCGCCGAGCTGAAAAAAACCGGCGTCGTCGCCATGGTGGGCGACGGCATCAACGATGCCCCGGCGCTGGCCGCAGCCGATATCGGCATCGCCATGGGCGGCGGCACCGATGTGGCCATGCACGCCGCCGGTATCACCCTGATGCGCGGCGATCCGCGACTGGTACCGGCAGCGCTGGAGATCAGCCGCAAGACTTACGCGAAGATCCGGCAGAACCTTTTCTGGGCTTTCGTCTATAACCTGATCGGCATTCCGCTGGCGGCGTTCGGCTTCCTCAACCCGGTGCTGGCCGGCGCGGCGATGGCCCTGTCGAGCGTCAGCGTGGTAAGCAATGCGCTACTGTTGAAAACCTGGAAACCCGAGGATCTGGAGGACAACCGATGAACATCGGCCAAGCGGCCCGCCACAGTGGCCTGAGCGCGAAGATGATCCGTTATTACGAGTCGATCGGTCTGCTCAAGGCTGCCCATCGCACCGACAGCGGCTATCGCGTCTACGGCGACGATGATCTGCATACGCTGGCGTTCATCAAGCGTTCGCGGGACCTGGGCTTTTCGCTGGAGGAAGTCGGCAAACTGCTGACGCTCTGGCAGGACCGCCAGCGCGCCAGCGCCGATGTGAAGGCCCTGGCCCGCCAGCACATCGACGAGCTGAATCAGAAGATCCGCGAACTCGGCGAACTGCGCGACACCCTGCAGGATCTGGTCGAGCACTGCCACGGCGACCATCGCCCGGACTGCCCGATCCTCAAGGAGCTAGCGTCGGGCTGCTGCGCGCAACCCGCTCGCGCCTGAGCAGCAGGACGTTCATCGACAGCACCGTGGCGAGGGGGATGCCGTGGAACAGCAGCACCACGGCACCCGGTGCCCACCACTCATAGAACGGTGCGGCGATCAGCATGCCGATGCCGAACCCGGTCATCTGCAACAGCGTCAGGAAACTGAAGATCGGCAGGCGCAGTCGCTCCGGCTCCCGTTGCAGACGTGACATCAGACCGACTTCCGAGAACCCGTCCCCCAGCCCGGCCGGCAGTGAAAACAGCAGCAGGCCATAGAGGCTTTGATGCTGGAACATCAGGATGAAACCGCAGGACATCAGTAATACGCCGCCAAAGAATCTGCGTTCCAGATTGATGTTTTCCGAGCCCTTGAGGCGACTGGCAATCCGCGCCCCCAGCAATTTTCCGCTGGCCCACACCGCGAGCATCAGGCCCAGCGTGGTGCTCGCCGAGTCCGGTGTCAGCAGTCTGGAAATGATCGGGAACCCGACATTGTGCGCGGCGCTGCCCAAGGTGTCGGCCATCGTCACGGCCAGCATCGCGGCAATCACCGGGGCGCTGCGCAGGCCCTGCAGCAACGCCGACCATTCGCCCTGTTCAGCGCAGGATTCGGCGACCGGCTCCGGTGCGCTGAACCGCAGCGGCGCAATCAAGACTGCCGCCAACAGATAGGTCAATGCGTTCAGCACAAACACCGTTTCAAAACCGAATCCCGCGACCAGCAACCCGGACACCAGGCTGCCACCGACCATCGCCATGGACGAAGCGGACGTGATCCAGGCATTGGTCTTGAGCAATTGCGCCGGTTCGATCAGGCGCGGCAACTGGCTGTTGAGACCGATGGCGAACATCGAGTTGCCAAAACCCAGGCCGAACGCGATCAGCGGCAACAGCAACGCCTGCTGGCTGACCGGCACGATCAGCAGCAAACCGAGCACGGCGGCGCGCAAAAGATCGAAGGCAATCAGCGGCAAGCGACCGCTGCATCGGCGATAAAACGCGGTGCCGATCAGACTGGCGAAGATCCCGCCGCCCACGCGACTGGCCAGGAAGATCCCGACGCTCATGGCGCTGTTGCTCAGCAGGTAGACATAAGTGGCCAGCGCAACCATGTTCAGGAAGGCGCCGAAATCGGAAATAAGCCGCGCCGTGATGATCAGCCGGACATTGCGGGTGGTGCTGGTCACAATCAATCCTTGAATGTGTAAAACCCGGCCGAAGCCGGGTTTTCTTTTTCAGATGCTTATTGCATCCACGGTGGCGGAGGCGGTTCGTCGGACTTGCCCTTGGGCTCGTCGTCCGCCGCACGGATGGCTTGCTTGCGCTCCTCATCCAGACGCGCCGCTTCGATCTCGCGCAGTACCCCGCCGACATCGGCCAGGTCCTCGGGATCGTCGAACTCGCCGGTCAGCACGCTGGCCGGGTGCAACGTACCCGCTTCATACAACGCCCACATTTCCTTGGCGTATTTGGTTTTCTTCAACTCCGGGGCGAACCGGCCGAAGTAAGACGCCATGTTGCCGACGTCACGCTCCAGCATGCTGAACGCGTGGTTGTTGCCCGCCGCGTCCACCGCTTGCGGCAGGTCGATGATGACCGGACCGGTCGGCGTCAGCAGCACGTTGAACTCCGAGAGGTCACCGTGCACCAGACCGGTACACAACATCAGCACGATCTGCGAAATCAGGAACGCGTGGTATTCGCGGGCCTGATCCGGCTCCAGCACCACGTCGTTCAGACGCGGCGCGGCATCGCCGTATTCGTCGGCCACCAGCTCCATCAGCAGCACGCCTTCGAGGAAGTCGTACGGCTTGGGTACCCGCACACCGGCGCTGGCCAGACGGAACAGCGCCGCAACTTCGGCGTTCTGCCAGGCGTCTTCGGCTTCCTTGCGCCCGAACTTGGAACCCTTGGCCATCGCCCGGGCCTGTCGGCTGTTACGAACCTTGCGGCCTTCCTGATACTCGGCCGCCTGGCGGAAACTGCGTTTGTTCGCCTCCTTGTAGACCTTTGCGCAACGTAACTGATTGCCGCAGCGCACCACATAAACAGCTGCTTCTTTGCCACTCATGAGTGGACGCAGCACTTCGTCGACCAGACCGTCCTCGATCAGGGGTTCAATGCGTTTTGGAGTCTTCATCAGCTTTTATTGTGGGTCCTTTATTACCAAACACGCGAATGTCACTCGTTATACGGCAATCCTCGCATCACGGGGAGGGGTTGCCGACCTGTGAACCTGTGGATGCACACACTGTGCCGGATCAAACGGGTCATTCCACCCACTTGTATCGGCCGCAGCGAATCATAGCCGAGCCCGCCAGACTTGTTGGCGCAAGGACTTGAGGGCATTTGCGACAGAATCTGACATCCAGCATCACTCCTTTCGTAAGAATTTTCTCTTACGGCCTCAATTTCCCTCTTCGGCAGCCGAAGTCCTCAGAGACAGAGGAATTTGTCCGACAATCGTTCCAAAAAAACTCCGATGTCGCACTCGAAGGATGGAGTGGCAAACAACGTTTTTCGGCTGCCAATAAACCGCGAGTCATCTGCACTGCGTGGGCCTACAAGAAAATCTGGAGCGCGGATGAACATCAAACAGAAGTTGACGTGGGCGTTTGCAATCATCGCCTGCTTGCCCGTGGTGCTGGTCGCCACGCTGGTGGTACTCAACCTGCGCAGCGATGCCCGGGAAGGTTTTGTCGACGGCAGCGGACGCGAGATCCGTCAGGTCAGCAACGCCATGCAGCTTTTTTTTGACGGCATCAGCCAGAACGTCGATTACCTGGCAACGCAACCGTTGATCAAGAACACCGACGACAGCCTCAAGACCTACATGAGCGCCAACGCCGAAAGCGTCCCACAGGGCGAGATGGACAAGAAGGTCTTCGCCTTCCTCCAGGACCTGGGCAACAGCCACCCGGCCTACGCCTACGCCATTGTCGGCACCGCTGCCGGCGGCTACGTCTCCTGGCCCGACGACCCCAAGCTGAACAATTACGATCCGCGTCAGCGCCCCTGGTACAAGGCCGCTCAGGCCAAACCCGGCAAACCGCTGCGCACAGCCGCCTATTACTGGGCACAGGACGATGCGACCTACGTCAGCACCGTACGCACCATCGACAACAAACTCGGCAGCAATGGCGGCGTGGTCAGTATCGACGTCACGCTCAAGCAGCTCACCGAGATCGTCAAACAGATCAAGCTCGGCGAAACCGGTTACCTGATGCTGCTGGAAAACAGCGGCATGGTGCTGGTCGATCCGAAGCAGCCCGAGCACAATTTCAAGCCTCTGGACAGCCTCGGCGAGGGTTACGCGCAACTGGCCAAGGCCGGCAAAGGGCTGGTGGAAGTCGAACTCAACGGCGAGCGCTACATGGCCAACGTCTGGCCGTCGGAGCAACTGGGCTGGACCTTCATCGGCCTGATCAAGCAGAACGACGTAATGAGCTCGGCCACTAAACTGACTTGGCTGATCGCAATCATCGCTGCCGTGCTGGCGGTGATCTTCGCCGTCGTCGGCGCCAGTTTCGCCAGCCTGATCGTGCGACCTATCCGCAGCGTGGCCAGCGGTCTGGAAGGCATCGCCCAGGGCGAAGGCGACCTGACCAAGAACCTCGACATCCGTGGCAGCGACGAAACCGCGCAACTGGCCAACTGGTTCAACCAGTTCCTGACTGCGATTCGCAGCCTGATCCAGCACATCGGCGGTGCAGCCGGGAAAATCCTCGCCACTTCGCAGAGCTCGACCCGGGTTTCCGGCGACATGGCCGAAGCCGCCGGACGCCAGCGCGAAGCGGTGGATATGGTATCGACCGCGTTCCACGAAATGGTCGCCACTGCCAACGAAGTCGCCCGCTCGTGCAGCCAGGCAGCGGAGTCGGCTGACAGCGGCCAGCGCCAGGCGCGTGAGGGTCAGCAACAAATCGATGCGGCGGTACACAGCGTCGATCAACTGAGCCAGGAACTGGAGCAGTCGGCGCAGTCGATGCAGCAACTGGAACGCGACAGCAACGACATCCAGTCGATCCTCGGCACCATCCGTTCCATCGCCGAACAGACCAACCTGCTGGCACTCAACGCGGCCATCGAGGCGGCGCGTGCCGGCGAGCAAGGCCGTGGCTTTGCGGTGGTGGCCGATGAGGTCCGCGCACTGGCCAAACGCACGGCGGATTCGACGGCGGAAATCGACGGTCTGCTGGGCAACCTCGCCAAGCGCACCAGCGCCGTGACCCAGCAGATGCGCGCCAGCCTCGATGTCTCGCAACAATCGGTGGCACGTATCGGCGAGGCGCGGGAAAGTTTTGGTCAGATCCGTGAATCGGTGGATGTGATTCGCGACATGAACACCCAGATTGCCACGGCCGCTGAAGAGCAGCATCAGGTGGCCGAGGACATCAATCGGCATATCAGCCAGATTCACGGCGATGCGCAGTTGGTGGCGGAGTTGGCGAATTCGGCGCGGCTGGATTCGCAGAGTCTGGCGGGGTTGTCGAATGAGCTGGATGGGTTGGTGCGCAGGTTCCGGACTTGAGTCAAAACCAGAAGCGCCCTCACCCCAGCCCTCTCCCGGAGGGAGAGGGGACTGACCGAGTTGTCTTTCGCTATACATCGACCTGAAAGATCGAGTCGATTATGGATTCGGAGCGATTCTGTCACGTCGGCACATCTCTAAAGCATCCCCCAATCGGCTCCCTCTCCCTCCGGGAGAGGGCTGGGGTGAGGGCTGCTTTTTCAGCGCTCGATGATCGCCGTCACCCCCTGGCCCCCCGCCGCACAAATCGAAATCAACCCCCGCCCCCGCCCCGCCGCATCCAGCAGCTTCGCCAGGTTCGCCACGATCCGCCCGCCGGTCGCCGCAAACGGATGCCCCGCCGCCAACGAGCTGCCCTTGACGTTCAGGCGGCTGCGATCGATCGAGCCCAACGGCGCATCCAGCCCCAACCGGGTCTTGCAGTATTCCGGATCCTCCCAGGCCTTGAGCGTGCACAACACTTGCGCAGCAAACGCTTCGTGGATTTCGTAATAGTCGAAGTCCTGCAAGGTCAAACCATTGCGCGCCAGCAACCGTGGCACCGCATACACCGGGGCCATCAAAAGTCCTTCTGCGCCGTTGACGAAGTCCACCGCCGCCGCTTCGCCATCGCGCAGATACGCGAGGATCGGCAAGCCTTTTTCTTTGGCCCACTCTTCACTGCCCAGCAGCACCACCGAGGCACCATCGGTCAGCGGCGTGGAGTTGCCGGCGGTCAGTGTGCCCTTGGCACTTTTCTCGAAGGCCGGTTTCAGGGTCGCGAGTTTTTCCAGGGTCAGGTCCGGGCGCAGGTTGTTGTCGCGGGTCAGGCCCAGGAACGGGGTCATCAGGTCGTTGTGCCAGCCTTCGCTGTAGGAGGCGGCGAGTTTGTGGTGGCTTTCGAGGGCCAGTTGGTCCTGCTCTTCGCGAGGAATGTTCCAGGTCTGCGCCATCAATTCGCAGTGCTGGCCCATCGACAGGCCGGTGCGCGGCTCGCCATTGCGCGGGAATTCGGGGATCAGGTGTTTCGGGCGCAATTGCAGAAAGGTCTTGAGCTTGTCGCCGGTGGTCTTGGCACGGTTGGCTTGCAGGAGGATTTTGCGCAGGCCTTCGCTGACGCTGATCGGCGCGTCCGACGTGGTGTCGACGCCGCCGGCAATGCCGCAATCGATCTGGCCGAGGGCAATCTTGTTCGCCACCAGTAACGCAGCTTCCAGGCCGGTGCCACAAGCTTGCTGGATATCATAGGCAGGCGTTGCCGGCGACAGGCGCGAGCCGAGCACGCATTCACGGGTCAGATTCATATCCCGTGACAATTTCAGCACCGCTCCCGCGACGACTTCGCCCATGCGCTGGCCGTGCAGGTTGTAGCGTTCGATCAGGCCTTCAAGGGCGGCGGTGAGCATCACCTGATTGCTCGCAGTGGCATACGGCCCGTTGGAACGGGCGAACGGAATACGGTTGCCACCAATGATCGCGACGCGGCGCAGCTGACTCATGAAAAACTCCTTGTGAAATATCCAGTCTGAAAATCGGGCACTGAAAATCCCGCCGGGCCCCAAAAACACCGGGGGCAAACTACTCTGCTGTTCTAGCGTAGGCCTTATTGCGTGGATCGAACGATTGATTGTCCTTCGCAGTCCACACTTTGAACCCCATCTTCTGGAGAGCGTTCCATGTCTGACCGCTATATCGACTTCGCCAACTCCTCCATCGGCCACCGTCTGGTCGGGGCCCTGGGCCTGCCGTCGCCGGTGCGGCTGGAACGCTGGCAGGCCGGGCGTCTGCGGCCGGTGGACGGCGCACTGCTTATTGGCGGCGGGCCGCTGGCCGAACGGGTCAGCGCCTTTGCCAACCGGCTGACCGATGCCATTTATCGCTACGGCGATCAGCCGGCGTCCGCCACGCAGTGGATTCCCGGCCATGGCCCAAAACTCAAGGCCGTGGTGTTCGATGCCAGCGATTTGCAGCACACCGACCAGCTGAAGCAGTTGCGCGAGTTTTTCCAGCCGTTGATGAAGAACCTCGACAGCAGTGCGCATCTAGTGATCCTCGGCCGTGCCCCGGAAACCCTGCGTGAACCGTTCGCCGCCAGTGCTCAGCGAGCGCTTGAAGGTTTCTCCCGCTCACTGGCCAAGGAGCTGCGCAGCGGCGGCACGCTGCAATTGATTTACGTGGGCGAAGGCGCCGAGGATCAACTCGAAGGGCCGCTGCGGTTTTTCCTCTCGCCGAAAAGCGCATTTGTCTCCGGGCAGGTGATTCGTCTGAATCCTTGTGCCACGCCGGTGACCGACTGGACGCGCCCGCTGGCCGGGCGCAAGGCACTGGTCACCGGCGCGGCGCGGGGCATCGGCGCCTCCATCGCCGAAACCCTGGCCCGTGACGGTGCCGAGGTGATCCTGCTCGACGTGCCGCCAGCAAAAACCGATCTCGAAGCCCTGGCCGCGCGCCTCGGCGGGCGCGCCATCACCCTCGACATCTGCGCCGAAGACGCCGCCACGCAACTGATCGAACAGTTGCCGGACGGCCTCGACATTCTGGTGCATAACGCCGGCATCACCCGCGACAAGACCCTGGCCAACATGACGCCCGAGTTCTGGGACGCGGTGCTGGCGGTCAACCTCAACGCGCCGCAAGTGCTGACCAAGGCCCTGCTCGACAGCGGCACATTGCGTGATAACGCGCGAGTGATTCTGCTGGCCTCGATCAGCGGCATCGCCGGTAACCGCGGGCAAACCAATTACGCCGCGAGCAAGGCCGGGCTGATCGGGCTGGCCCAGGCCTGGGCTCCAACGTTGCTGGAACGTGGCATCAGCATCAATGCCGTGGCACCGGGCTTCATCGAAACCCAGATGACCGCGCACATTCCGTTCGGCCTGCGTGAGGCCGGCCGGCGCATGAGTTCGCTGGGCCAGGGCGGTCTGCCGCAAGACGTTGCCGAAGCGGTAGCGTGGCTGGCGCAGCCGGGTACCGGCGCGTTCACCGGGCAGGCGCTGCGGGTCTGTGGACAAAGTGTTCTGGGGGCTTAGGCATGAGCATCGAATGGCACACGTTGCACCGCGAACCGAGTCTGCCGGGTTTGTATGTCCGGGCCGCGACCCGGCGCAAAATCACCGGCACCCGTTTGCCCGACAGCGGCCTGCGCTGCGGGGTCGAGATCGACGGCAAGCGCCTGGCGGCCTATCGCAAGGTCTGCGGTTTTGCCGATGACGGCCTGCTGCCGCCGACTTATCCACATGTCCTGGCGTTTGCGTTGCAGATGCAATTGCTCACGGCCAAAGACTTTCCATTCCCGCTGCTGGGGCTGATTCACCTGAGCAACCGCATCCGCATTCTGCGGCCGATGGGCGGGATCAGTCGCGCGCAGGTCAGCGTTCGGGTGTACAACCTGCAACCGCATCCGAAAGGTGCGACCTTCGATCTGCTCACCACCCTCGACGATCAACTGGGTCCGCTGTGGGAAGCCGAAAGCCAGATGCTCTGTCGAGGCGTGAAGCTTGAGGGCGAAATGCTCGAACAGGCGTGGGAGCCGACGCTGCCATTGATGCAGGTGGCGCAGTGGAACGCCCCGGCGGACATCGGCCGGCAGTACGCCAAAGTCTCCGGCGACTACAACCCGATCCACCTGAGTGCCGCCAGTGCCAAATTGTTCGGCTTCCCTACCGCCATTGCCCATGGCCTGTGGAACAAGGCCCGTACGCTGGCCGCGCTGACGGATCATCTGCCCAGGGCCAACCTGGAAATCGCCGTGCATTTTCGCAAACCGGTGCGCCTGCCGAGCGAGGTATCGCTGTTCGCCAGCGCGGCGGGATCCAGCGGTGAGTTGCGACTGATCGGTGCCGCAGATCTGGAGCACATGGTCGGCTGCTGGCAACCGATTGCCTGAATCGATATGCCGTCCCAGTGGTTACCTTGCCCGTTGCGGTACTCGATCCACAGCAGCGGAACATGATTAATTGTGTGTATATAACTTAAGTTTCTGCAGCCGTTATCCAGCGCCCTTCCAAATAACAAGCCTTGATTTTCAAGGCTTTTTTTTGCGCGTTTATATCCTCTGAATTAGTCGTTAAGCACCACATTCACCGATCTATATAAAGGCGTTAATACCAACTCGAGAATGGCGTGGATCCAACCTTGCGATTGATATGAGCACAACGGACGAAGGCATTGCCGGCAACAGAACCGGCGGGCCATCGAAGACAACGAACGTTGTGACAGGTGCAAGGAATATCCCTCATGAAAACTCAAGTGTGGTGCAAATCGGCAACAGCATTGGCATTGATCCTCTCCCTTGGCCTCGCCGGCTGCAGCAGCGGCGGTGGCGGTCATCACAGCAGCTCCGGCAGCTCGTCGCCGGACAGTTCCACCGCAGGCACTGGCGGAACATCCGGCAGCGGCGGTACAACCGGGACCGGCGGCACCGCAGGAACCGGCGGAACAGGTGGCACCGGCACCACGGATCCGACCAATCCAACGAACCCAACCAATCCGACAGACCCTACCAACCCGACTAACCCGAGCACGCCTCAAGCGCTGGTCACCACAACCCT
This sequence comes from Pseudomonas sp. SDO52101_S400, assembly GCF_054071635.1. Taxonomy (NCBI): domain Bacteria; kingdom Pseudomonadati; phylum Pseudomonadota; class Gammaproteobacteria; order Pseudomonadales; family Pseudomonadaceae; genus Pseudomonas; species Pseudomonas sp. SDO52101_S400. The sequence goes on from NZ_JBSVWF010000054.1 coordinate 25,600, forward strand.
GGTGCAGGATGTCGGTAGCACCGTTGCCGGTGTCGGCAGTGGCGTCGGTCAGGTCGGCGACTCCCTCAGTGGCGTGCCCGTGGTCGGCGGTGTCGTGCAAAGCGCCGCCAAAACCGCCGGCAACGTAGTGACTACGCTGGGCAACGGCGTAGCCAACGGCCTCGGCAAACTCGGCACCACCGACAACGGCCTGGGCGTCACCGCCTCGGCGGTCGGTGGCGTGGTGCAGGATGTCGGCAACGGCGTATCGGACCTGAGCGGCAAACTGGCCACCGCCACCGGCAGCGTGCCAGTGGTCGGTGGCGTGGTTACCAAAGTCGCGCCGCTGCTCAACGGGGTTGGCGAAAAAGTCACCATGCTCGGTGACACCCTCAGCACCGCCACTACCACTGGCCCACTCGGCTCGGTGACCAAAGAGGTCGGCAGCAAACTGGTGCCGGTGATTGCCATGGTCGAAAGCACCACGGACAAACTCGGTAGTGCCACCGGCCTGGGGGCCCCCGTGAACGGCCTGTTGCAGAAAGTCGGAAGCACCGTCGATGGTGTAGGCGACAAAGTCACCGACGCTGGCAACGGCAATGCCCTGACCAACACCGTCGGCGGCGCCCTGAGCAATGTCGGTACGGCGGTCGGCAAGACCGGCGGGCTGGTCGATAACGGCACCGGATCGGGCACCGGCGTGGGTGGCGGGCTCGGTGGTGGCCTCGGCAACAATGGTCTGCTGCAAACCGTCGGCGGTGCGGTGGTCAATGTCGGTGCCGGGCTGGGCGCCGGCAACGGCTCACTCGGCGCACCGGGCAATGTGCTGGTCTCGGCCGGCAATACCGTGGCTTCGCTCAACACCGTACTCGGTGGTTCGGGCTCGCCAATCACCAGTCCTACCGCGCCCCTGGCCAGCCTGGGCAGCGGCGTCGGTGGCGGGCTCGCGCCCGTCACCAGCGCTGTCACCAACCTGACCCAGAACGTCGGCAGCGCCACCGGGCTCGGTGCTCCGGTAGCCGGCATCACCAGCCAGGTGGGCGGTGCGGTGGGTAATCTCGGTGGCGCCATCGCCGCCACCAACAACCCGGTCACCACCGCTGTCGGTGGCCTGGTCAGCAACGTGGGCAACACCGTCACCGCCGTTGGCGGGCTGGTCAACGGTGGCACCTCCACCGGTGGCACTGGCGGTCTGGGAGGCGTTCTCGGTGGCCTGACTGGCACCCTGGGCGGCAATAAACGCTGAATTGCACCTGGCCGATTCGACGGCCTAACCTACAGCGCCTACGCTTGGTTGAGGGCGGAAGATTCCCACGAGTCTTCCGCTTTTTTTCTTAGGAAAAAACCCGCCAAGTGCTGCGGTTTGAACATGGAGTGTCCTATGCGCGTTATGGCATCCCTGCTGTTCCTCAGTCTCAGTTCCACCGCCCTCGCCGACACCCTTCCCAGCTTTCTCAACAGCAACGAAACCATCCGCAACCTGCCGGTGCCGAACCTGCCCGCCGACGCCTACCGTCCGAGCGCCGCGCCGCTGCAAGTTCCGGAGCCCGGTGCTGCGGCTGCCGAGCCGTTGATGATGGGCACGAAGATCAACCTGAAAACCGTACAGATCGAAGGCGGAACGATTTACCCGCTCAATGAACTGGCAGAAATCTACAAACCCCTGATAGGCCACGAAACCAGCCTCGCCGATCTGATCGAAGCGACGCGCAACATCACCCGTCGCTACCAGAGTGACGGCTACCTGCTGTCCTACGCTTTCCTGCCGCAGCAGACCTTCGATGATGGCGCGGCGCGAGTCGTGCTGGTGGAAGGTTACGTGCGGGATGTGCAGGTACAGGGTGATATCGGCCGGGTCAAAGGCCTGATCGACAAACTGACGGCGAAGATCCAGGCCGAACGTCCATTGACCCGCAAGACCTTCGAGCGATACACCACGCTGATGACCCGCATTCCCGGCGTCACGATTCAGGCTCAGGTCCCACCGCCCGGCACCACCGACGGCGCCACGACGCTGGTCGCCCAGGCCAGCCGAAAACCGTTCACCAGTACCCTGAGCACCACCGAAGACAACCGCAATGGTACCCAGGCCCTTCTCGGTGTCAGCAGCAACTCACAGACATCGATGGGTGAGCAGCTGAGCCTCAGCGGTCTGTTTCCGCCGGGCGATGACCACGAGCATTATTATCGCCTGGACTACAGCCAGTTCCTCGATGACGAAGGTACACAACTGAGCCTGTCCGCCTCGCGTTATCGCGCCGATCCGGGCACGAACGTAGTGCTGAACAACGGTCTGGAACTCAAGCCGCACCGCGAAAACGACCGTTATTCGATCGGATTCAGCGTGCCGCTGATTGCCGCCTCCAATGAACTGCTGACCGCCGGATCGCGCCTGTACGCAGTCAACGACAAGACTCGCTACAACGTCATCGGCTACCCGCTCAGCGTGGAGGAGCGCACCGACATCCGCGCCCTCGCCTTCGAAAGCGACTGGCGCAAGGCCGACGCCCGGCAACTGCGGATTCTCAGCGGCGGGGTTTATCAAGGCATCGACAGCATGGGCGCACACACCAACAACAGTGCCATCGACCTGAATTTCTTCCGCCTGCGGGTATCGGGGGTACAGAGCGACAAGTTCTTCGACAACTGGCAAGGCGTCCTTTCAGGGGCGTTGTACTGGACCGACGACACCCTGCCCGACAGCGAGCGTGCGGTATTCGGCGGGCAGAATTTCGGCCGAGGCTACCCCGACGACCAGGCGTCCGGCGACAAGGGCTGGGGGGTGGCTTACGAGATCAACTACAGCTTCAACCGCGACGGCAACTGGGTGCGGATCCTGCAACCCTACGTGGTGCTCGATCGCTCGCGCAGCTGGTTCAACCGGTTGCCGGTGCAAGCCAACAGTCTGTCCTCGGCAGCAGTGGGCCTGAGGTTCGGCGATGCCAGGTACTACAACATCGCCCTGGAAGCGGCCAAACCGATGTCGGATGAAGCGCTGGATACGTTCAACCGCCGGCCGCGTTACAGCATCAGTTTCAGCTATCAGTTGTAGGTCGCTGTCGCAGGCAACTCCGGTTGCCTGCGAAGCACGACTACTGCTTCTCGATCTTCCCGCCCGCATCCGGGTCATAGAAGTCGGGGATTTCATATTTGTATTTCTTCAGCCAGCGCTGCATCGCCAGTTCACGCTCGGTGGCCGTGGCCGCTTGCGGGTCGGGGGACGCGGCCTTGTTGCGGCTTTGCAGCAACAGCCAACCTTCGGTTTCCTGCTGCTGGGCCGATGCCGGGCCGGCGTCGATGGCGAAGGCACTGAGCGGCAGGCTCAGCAGACTCAGGCAACACAAGGTCTTGAAGGTATTCATGGTGCCTCCTGGAGGTTCACTTGATCGTCGCCGGTTGCGGGTCAGCCACCACAGCGACCTGATTGCTCGCGGCGGGTCTGGCCGGAGCCGGAGCCTTGAGCTTTTCCGCGCGCTCCTGGGCATCGGTGAACTGTTCCGGGGTCAGGTGCGCGCGGCTGACGACTTCGGCGGCTTGCTGCCAGTTGTTCTGGTAGATCAACAGGGTGACCAGATTCAGCGTCGCCAGTTGATTGTTCTGCTTCAATTCGATGGCGGTCAGAAACTCGAAGCGAGCGTCCTCAAGTCGCAGCTGATTGAGGTACACCACACCCAGATCATTGCGGATATTTTCGTTGGTCGGCGCCAGTCGCACCGCCCGTTGCAAGTGGGCCTGTGCCTGACCGTTGTCGCCACGGGCGGCATACAACTGGCCCAGACCATGTTCGGCGTCGGCGCTCAGGCAAGTACCGAGCAGGCCGCGATACAACGGTTCGGCTTCACTGCGCCCCAGCAGGCGATAGACCCTGGCCTTGCGCAGCCGCACCTCGACGAGGTTGTCGGGCAGGCCTTGCAGGTTGGCCAGGCTGGCGTGCAGCTTGCCGTCGTTGGCCAGGTCATCGACCAGATTCAGCGAAAGCTCCTGCTCGGAACTCAGTTTGCTGCAACTGGCCGGCGCCAGCATCGTCGTCCACGGCGCCTGACCGTCCGTTGCGCAACCGCCAAGCAGCAACAGACTTGCCACGACTATCAGTACTTTCATCAAATGCTCTCCATCGCCAGTGTCAGGACGCAAACGCTCGGGTGATTGCGGTAAATCCGGGGCCCGCCAGTACGATCAGCAGAGCCGGAAACAGGAACAACATCATGACCACCGACATCTTTGCCGACATCTTCGAGATGTATTCCTGCAAGCGCGTCAGGCGTCGGTCGTCCAACAGTTGCTTGAGCGCCAGCAGCGATTTCATCGCCCCGCCGCCCTGCTGAATCAGTTGTTGCAGGATCACGCAGGTGTCGGTGAACTCATCCACCGCCAACATCACCGCGGCCTTGTTCAGTTCCTGGCCGAGTTCCAGACCCGAGTCGACCCGGGCCAGAATCAGGCGCAGTTCGCTGGTCAGTTCCGGCAGCAGTTTCTGCCCTTCGCTGCTCAGCACGCGCAGCGCCTGTTCGACCGCCATGCCGGACTCGAACAGGATGCGCAGCAGAGGAATGAACGTTGAGACCTCCACGGAAATGATTTTCTGCCGCCGGGCGGCGGCATAGGCCAGCACGCGCTTGGGCAGCAAGTAGCCGGTGCCGGTGGCGAACATCGGCACCAGCCAGCCCTTGGGAGCCTGAGGAAAGAACACTTCCTGAAGGAACAGGCCGATGCCCAGCGCCAGCAACGGCGTTCCGATCTGGCACGCGGCAAACAGCGAGCGTTCGCTGGCCCGGCGCCAGCCGAGGCGATTGAGCAGGGTCTGGGTTTCGCTGTCCATGCTCACCGAACGCTGGCCGAAGCGGCTGTTGCCCAACGCCCGCAACCAGGTGCCGAGGCGGTTCTCCCGCACCAGGTGTCCCTGCAGGCGCTGGGTGACCTGACGCACCCGGCGGCGCTCGGTCAGCAAGTGATTGCCGACCAGCAACAGGGCGCCGAGCAACAACATGAGACTGGCCAGCATCACCATGTCAGACACTCCTCAACATGCGCCACAGCGCCAGGCTGCCGATTACCTGCAACACCACCGCGACGATCAGCATGGTCTGGCCTCCCGGGTCATTCCACATGCCAAGCATGTAGCCGGGATTGGTCAGCATGAAGTAGCTCACCAGGATCACTGGCAGTGATCCGAGCACCCACGCAGTCAAGCGGGTTTCGCCGGTCAGGGCGCGCAGTTGGCGGGCGCCCTGGTCGCGCTCGCGAATCAGTTTGATCAGGTTCTCCAGCAACTCGCTGGCATTGCCGCCGTAGCGGTGATTGACCTTCAGGCCCAGGGCGAACATGCGCAGTTCGTCCTGCTCATAGAGTTCGGCGAAGTCGCTGACCGCGTCCGGCAGGTTCACCCCCAACTGCACGTTGCGCTGCACCCGGCCCATCGCGGTCTTCAACGGGTCGTCACTGGATTCGATGCCGCCCATCACCGCGTCGCTCAGCGTCCGGCCGGACTTGAGGCTGCGCACCGTGTGGTCGAGCAACTGCGGTAGTTGTTCGATCATGCGATTGAGCCGGCGCCGGTACAGCCAGGCGATGTACAGCCGTAAAACCAGGGGCGGCGCCAGCATCAGGATCAACAGGCCGATCCATTCGGCTGCCAGATAACCCAGCATCATCGCCAGGACCCACAACCCCAGCCATAGCCCGAAGTGCTCGCTCGGACGGCCGAGCCCGGCCCGCAGAAACATCCGCTCCAGCCCGGTCCACGAGGATTTACCGACCACCGCTTGCGGTTGCCCGACGGCCAGACGCGTAAGCACCCGTTCGTTGGCAGTCTTGCGCACACCCTGCAGGAACAGGCGTATCGACAGTCCCAGCAACAGCAGACAAATGACGATCAGGATCACCGCTCCGATCATGACAAACGCTCCATGCGCTCAGCCCAGACTCGACTCGTGTCGCAACTTGTCGCCGGCCGGGTTGACCGCTTCGCGCAGGAAGCCGAACCCGGTGCGCCGATCAAGACGGAACAGCGTGTTGGTGACGTAGACGTCTTCGCGCACGCCGACCACTTCCACCACTTCGCTGACGCAGCGGCGGCCATCGGGCATGCGGGTCAGCTGGATGATCACATCGAGCGCCGCGCAGATCATCTGGCGCAGGGTGCGTTCGGCAACCGTGCGCCCGGTCAGACCGACCAGGGTTTCCAGGCGCAGCAGCGCATCCTGGGCGTTGTTGGCGTGTACCGTGCTCATCGAACCGTCGTGGCCGGTGTTCATGGCGGTGAGCACGTCGAGCACTTCGACGCCACGGATCTCGCCGAGAATGATCCGGTCCGGACGCATCCGCAGGGCGTTGCGAATCAGGTCGCTGGCCTTGACCTCGCCATGGCCCTCGGCATTCGGCGGCCGGGTTTCCAGGCGCACCACGTGCGGGTGGCCGAGCTGCAATTCGGCGACGTCTTCGATGGTCACCAGCCGTTCATGGGGGTTGATCAATTGGCTGAGGATGTTCAGCAACGTGGTCTTGCCGGTGCCGGTACCGCCGCTGATCAGGATGTTGCAGCGCTTGCCCACGGCGTCCTGGAAGCACTCGAAAATCGCCAGGTCGATGGTCTGCATGGCGATCAGGTCGCTGCTCTTGAGCATGTCCTTGCGGAATTTCCGGATCGAAAGACACGGGCCATCAAGGGCGATCGGCGGAATGATCGCATTGACCCGGCTGCCGTCGGGCAGGCGCGCGTCGACCATCGGCGAAGACTCGTCCAACCGTCGCCCGAGCGGCGCCAGAATGCGCTGCATGACCCTTTCGACGTGATGGGCATCGATAAAGCGCAGGTCACTCTGGTGCAGCACACCGTCACGTTCGACGAATACCCGGTGCGGCCCGTTGACCAGAATTTCGGTCACGGCGGGATCGCGGAGCAACACTTCCAGCGGACCGAATCCGGTCAGCTCATCAACGATTTCTTCCGCCAGCCGCTCCATCTCGTAACGTGAAATCGCCAGGTGCAAACGGGCGATGTATTCGGCGACCTTGTCGGTGACGAATTGCGCCAGCAACTGCCGCGAACCTTCCAGCAGGTTTTTCCCGGACTCCTCGATGGCATCGATGATGTAGCGATGCAGGACCAGTTTCAGGCCTTCGTGGTCGGTGTTGCCCGACTGGCCTCGCGCGGGGGCACCGAAGAGTTTTTCCGGACTCATGAGGTGCCTCGCAACCGGTCGAACCAGGTGACCTTGGGTTTGGCCAGACCTTCGGAACGTTTGGCCAGTCGTTCGCCAAGCGCCCGCAGGCTCTGGGTGAGTTTTTCCCGGGGGGCCAGTTCAAACAGGCTGACGCCCTGGTTCTTGGCATTCAGGCGCAGCTCCGGACTCAGGGCCAGCACGGCGATCACTTCCAGATTGAAGGTCTTGCCGAGGGTGTCCGCATCCGGCGCCACGTTGCTCAGATAGCGGTCGACCAACAGCCGTCCGTGATCGAGCTTCATGCCTTTTTCCCGCCACAGGTTGAACATTGCCAGATTGCGCCGGCAATTGAGGACGTTCTGGTCGGTGTACCAGATCAGCTTGTCGCAATGGCTGACGAAGGTGCGCAAGGCTTCGCTGTCAGGCTGGCCGGTGAGGTTCACGACAATGTGCTGGAAGTGCTGGCGCAAGGCACTGAGCAACATGTACAGCTCGGCGGCGCTGGTGCTTTCCAGCGGCTCGTCATTGTCGGCGTAAGCCAGAATCCGCAGCCCCGCTTCGGCACTGGTGAAGGCGCTGTCGATCAACGTCGCGTCGAGCCTTCGCAGGTGACGCAAGGCATCGCCGAAGTGGAACGAACTCTCCAGCCCCAGCAGCGCCAGGCTATCGCCACGGGGCAGGCCGAGATCCAGCAGCAGCGTCTGTTGCCCGCTCTTTTGCACCACCAGCGCCATATGGTTGGACAACAGCGCGCCGTCGGAACTGCTCTGCACGCCGTACAGAACTGTCAGGCCTCCCAGCTGCGTGTTGTGAGTCACCGGCGGCATACGCTTGCTCAAGCGGCGCACCAGCCCCGCGACTTCGCTGGAGCGCGAACCGTAGGCGACGAAATCCCGTGCCCCTGCGCGCATGGCGTTGAGCACCAACTGATTGTCCATGCCGTCGCCGAGGGCGACGATCGCCAGCATCGGCTTGGCCTCCAGCGCGCCTTCGATCAGCGCGCTCTGGGCCACCACGTGTTCACGGTCGAGGCCGACGAACACCAGGCTGGCGAAGGTGACATCCACCAGTGCGAGCAATTCATCGAGGCTGCCGGTGCCGGCGCTGACCACCTGGCCCAAAGGCGCGAGTGCACTCTGCAGCCATTCCAGATCGGTGCTGTTACGCGTGATGGCGAGAAACGTCTGGCTCAGGCTCTGGCTCATTGGGACAACCCGCTGCGCTTGTCGAAGTTGCCGTTTTCCAGGAAAAACATACGGTAGAAATTCGGGTCGTAGTTGCGCAGTTTTTCGCCCGGCAACGACGGCAGTTGCGCCTCTGCCGACAACGGCCTAACCAGATGCGGGGTGACGATCATCAGCAGTTCACGCTCTTCGCGCTTGATCTGCGAACTCTTGAAAAACGCCCCGAGTACCGGGATATCGCCCAGCCCCGGAAACTTGTCGACCTGGGAACTGTTGCTGGTGCTGATCAAACCGCTGATGACAAAACTCTCGCCATCGGCCAGGGAAATACTGGTGTCGGTGCGGCGGATGGTCAGGGCCGGCACCGCGGTACCGGCGACCTGCACGGAGTTGCTGAAATCCAGTTCACTGACTTCGGGGGCGACTTTCAGGGAGATGCGGTCGTGACTGATGATCGTTGGCGTCAGGGTCAGGCGGATGCCGAACTCCTTGTATTCGATGGACACGTTGTTGCTGCTGGAGCTCGGAACCGGAATCGGAATCTGCCCGCCTGCGAGGAAACTTGCGCTTTGCCCGTTGAGCGCCACCAGACTTGGTCGCGCCAGAGTGTAGGCGAAGCCACTGCCTTCAAGGGCATTGATGATCGCCATGGTCTTGCCGCCGATCCACGAGAAGTTGAACAGCGAGTTGTCCACCGGCAGCCGTGGCTGGGGAACACCGTCGATGGGCGGCAGGGTTCCGGGCGAGCCGAACAGGAAATTGCCGCGGGTGCCGATCAGCGAAGCCGAGGCCTGTTTGAGCTTGGTGCGGCTGACTTCGACGAAGCGAATGTCGGTCTGCACCTGCGAGGGCAGCAGCGCATCATCCGATGGCAGCGCACTGGTGTTGGTGAGGGCCGAGGTCGCGGCGCCCTTGACGAACACCATGCTCTGACGTGGCTCGCTGGAGCAGCCGGTCCAGACCATGAGACTGGTGGCGCCCGGCGCTACGGCGGTGAGCAGGAACGACGAATTGCCATTGGCATGCACGTCGGCGATTTTCGGATCACCGATGGCCAGGCGTGTGATTGCAACCGGTGATTGCATGTCCTGCTGCCAGCCTTCGTTGATTTCGATCACGGGCGGCAAGCGTCCGAGGGCCGCGCAGTTGCCGGTGGCCGCGTGCGCGGCATTGATTGACAGTCCCATCAACAGCATGGCCGGGAGCACGGGATTTAAGGTCGGCCAGGAACGACTCTGCATGCACTTGGATCCTTGCTCAGTCATGGGTTTTGTTGATTGGTCTGATTGCCGCGAATCACTTCCACGGCAGGTCGTATCGCACCGCTGTGGTCGCCGCTCGACGGAGCTTTCGGCGCAGTTCCCAGCGCCAGCTGAGTGAACTGGAAGAGTTGGCTGTTGGCGGCAATCAGTTTGTCCGGTGCCTGGCTTTCGCCGGCCCAATACTTGGCCAGGCGCTGTTCTTCGCTGCTGCGCACGGCCAGGCGCAATGTCCCGACCTGAGTGGCGAGCATCATTCGGCTCAGCAGTTGTTCAGGCACCGCCAACACCACGGTGCGCGCGGTGAGCCGGCGCTGATCCTGTTTGATCTTGTCGTCGGCACTCAACGCGGGGGCAGACGGTTGCCCATCATTGGTCAGGCCGTATTGCTCGCCGACACCCAGCACGCGCATGGCCGGCACCACAATCTGCGCCGACTGCTGCGGGTTGCTGGCGTCCTGGCGCAGGAACAACAGCACATCGACGTAATCGCCGGGAATCAATTGTCCGGCTGCGCCAATGACTTCATCGACCGACACTGCCAGTGCGCGTTCATCTTTGTGGATCATGCGCGCCAGCGTTCCGCCGGCCTCGAAGCTTTCATCGTTGAGCCAGGTCCCGGCACTCAGATGGCGCCACGGTGTGCGCCCCACGGCCTGTTCGATTGTGCCGAGGCTGCCGGCAGGCGCACTGCGCAGTTTTTCAACGGCCAGGTCGGCAGCAGTGAGGGGCGTGAATGGAGGGACATCGCGCACCAGCACCACGACGGGCTGGCGGGTCTGGTCTTCGGCGGCGGCGACGGTTTTTTCGACGGTGACCACCGCCGGCGCAGGTGCCTCGGCAACCGGAGCCGGTTGTCGGCTGAGCACCAGGCCCCAATACCCGACAACAATGGCCCCCAGTAAAAGCACCGCTGCAAGGCCCATGGTGACACGACTGTTCATGACGGCTCTCCCTTTCCTGCTGCACTACCAGCCCGCACTTCCTACCAAGGGAACATCGCAATCAGGCAGCTATGAACATCCAACTATTTCGCTATTTCCACGCTAGCTGAAACAAGCCAAAACGCCATTACTGGCGGGCAAATAACCTACGAAAGTATTGGGGTTGGCCAATTAGCAGTCGAAATACGGGGAGAAACGAAGCGATTAACGCTTTGTGATTAATCCGTTCTTACAGTTGTTGACGGGGGCTTTGTTGACAATGCTCAGATAGCACGGCGGAGGCTTTGCCGCTGTAGCGACATCGGCGCCAGGAGCGCAAAGGAGTGGACGTATGATTCTCGATTATCTGTTGGCCAGAGCACGGCTGTTTTTCAAAAGTGATGAAGGTGCTTCGGCTATCGAGTACGCGATCGTGGTGGCGATGGTAGCGGTGGTGGTCGTGGTGTTCGTGACACCGATGGGCACAAAGGTCTTCAATATTTTCAGCGCGATACTGACCTCGCTGGGTGGCACTGCTCCGACCAAGCCCGGCATACCTTGACAGAACGCTCTCTCCCTCTGTCGATGCCTGTCTGCTGCTGAGCAGGAGCGTTCAGGCATTGCCCTGATCATTGGCTTTCCGGTGCCCGGAAGACCCCGGGCATGAAGGAGAATGTCCATGCTCTTCGAATACCTGATTTTGCGTGCCCGGTCGTTCCTGGCAAGCACCGAAGCCGCGTCAGCCATCGAGTACGCAATTGTGGTGGCGATGGTTGCCATTGTGGTTGTGGTGTTCGTGACGCCGGTAGGCACCAAAGTGCTGGCGATCTTCAACAACATCCTCGTGGCCCTGGGCGGTACGGCGCAGACTGCGCCGACGCAGTTACCCTGACTCGATGGGTGGCGAATCTCACACTACACTCGGACCCACCTTCAGTTTCCCAGGAATTGCCCAATGACTGCTTCCTCACTGCCCCGCCAACAGTTGCTTCTGGTTGACGACGAAGAGGATGCATTGCTGGAGCTGGCGGAACTGCTGGAGGGCGAGGGGTTCGTCTGCCACACCGCGACTTCGGTGAAACTCGCCCTGCATCACCTGACCCGCCATCCCGATATCGCCCTGGTGATCACCGATCTGCGCATGCCCGAGGAAAGCGGCATGTCGCTGATCAAGCGCTTGCGCGAACACACCTCACGCCAGCATCTGCCAGTGATCGTGACGTCGGGGCATGCGGACATGGAGGATGTGAGCGACATGCTGCGGTTGCAGGTGCTGGACCTGTTTCGCAAGCCGATCTATCACGTGCGGTTGCTGGAAACCCTCGACAACCTGTTTCCAAAACCCAAGGTGAATGCCGGGTAATGAGATTACCCGGCAGTCTGTCTCAGTGTGCGGTCACTCGTTGACGCAAACCGGAATTACCCGGCGACAACGCCAACGCCAACTGCGTGCGGTTATGCATGTGGGTCAGGCGCAACACTTGTGAAACGTATAGCTTCACGGTGTTTTCGGTAATGCCCAACTCGCACGCAATCTGATAATTGGTCTGCCCCTTGCCCACCAGGCGCGCCACGTCCAGTTGCCGTGGCGACAGCTGATTGAAGATCGCCGGGATCTCCAGCGCATCGGCCTCGCTCGGCGCCTCGTCACTGACGGGTGCAGGTCCGCGACGAACCTTGTCCAGATCCTGGTAAAGATCATCGATGGACGACGACAGGTCCTGAAGCTTCTGATTCAGATGCCCCAGTTGCAGGGTTTTCTGCCGCTCCTGCAGCACCGCTTCCTGGCGCTGCAAGCCTTCCAGCAACTCGTCCAGATTGACCGGTTTCTGGTAGTAGTCGGCAATCCCGGCGCGCAATGCCTTGATGACGTCCTGCTTGTCGGCGCGGCCGGTGAGCATGATCGCTTCGAACGCCCGGTGTTTGCCGGCCAGCCGCTGCAGTTCCTGCACCAGTTGGATGCCGTCCATGTCCGGCATGTGCAGATCGCACAGCACCAGGCCGATCGCGGTGTCGTCCGTAAAACGCTCGATCGCCTCTTTGCTGGACTCGCACGGAACACAGCGGTAGCCGCTGCTCTCGAGAAACTCACAGAGTTCTTCGACGATCAGAGGCTGATCATCGACAACGAGGACTTTTACCGCAGATGTAAGCTTGTTCACGTGCCACTCCATGCCCAGGCCAAAACTGACCATTCCTGTACTGTCAGCCGTTGGCTGTATAACCAGTTACTTTGAAAGTAGACCCACTTTCCGACTATGTACATAAGACTAGTGGCGTTTGGCGACTAATGGATCCAAGGTAGTGCAAGCAAAAAACCGGTCAGCACGAACGGCGCAAATGGCAGCTTTTTTGACATGGATGGCGCCATATATCGAAGACGATGCCTAAGCCCTTGACTCATATGCAGCCAGACTCTTGGCGCCAGCACAATCCAGATCAGGCTCGCCGCCCCGGCACCGATAAATATCCCGAGCAGCGACGTGCCGTCCGTCGCAAGGCCAAGAGCTGTCATTAATTTCACATCGCCGGCGCCCATTCGCCCCATGAAATACCCCGGCAGCGTGAACGCCAGCGCCACCAGACACGCCCAGCCGCCCTGCCTCGCTTCGGCGCCCATCCAAGTGGTGCCGAAATACAAAAGATAAACCAGCGCCAGCGCGCCTACGCCCAGCGTCAGCGCGTTGGCAATCCGTCGTTGCCCGGCATCCTGTACCGCACACACCGCCAACCAGATCAGAAGGACAAGACTTTGCATCCGGTAAAAACCGTCCGTTTTTGCTGAATGATTCTATGCTGATACTACGCAGTGACTGTCAGGGTAGACGCACGGATGAAAACCGGCTCTCGGAAGGCGCAAAAAGGCGCGGTGGCGATCGAGTTCGCCCTGGTGTTCGTGATCTTTTTCGCGGTGTTTTACGGTCTGGTCAGTTATGCCCTGCCGTTCGTGCTGATGCAGACGTTCAACCAGGCCACAGCCGAAGCCGTACGCCGCGCGGTGGCGGTCGACCCCACGATTCCCAACTATTCGACCGTAGTGGTCAGCACCGCCAATGCCGCGCTGGCCCAACAATTGATGTCAACGCTGCCATCTCTGAATGTGGTGGTTGGCACAGATACCTCGACGGTCTATGACCCGACGGCGGGCACACTCACCGTCAGCGTCAATTACCCGGTCAGCAAACTGAATCAGGTCATCCCGTTTCTGGTGTTGCCGGGCGTCGGCGCTGTCCCCAGCCTGCCAACCAACCTGACCGCCAGCTCGAGCCTGAAATTTTGACGCCCGGGGACAACCTGCTCGGCCGCCTGCTGAAGCGAGGCCCGGTCGTCAGCGACTTGCCGGACGTGCTCGGTTCCCCCACGACGGGGCTGCACCTGCACCTCGATGGCGAAGGTGCCGTGTTGCAAATGGCCGGCCCGTTGCGCCAACTGTTGGCGCAACAACCGCCCCATGACAAACCGCTGTTACTGCACGACTACCTGCTGCCCCACAGCACGCTGGCCATCGAAGGTCGGCCACAGGACTGGCGAGGGCAACTGCTGGACCTGGACTTCCCCGGCCTGAGCGACCAGACCCTGCACCTTCGGGGCTGGGTCCAGCCGCAGGGCAACGGCTGGCTGCTGCAACTGATGGACATCGGCGACCTTTTGTCCGAACGCCAGCAAGCGCATCAGCGCGAGGCTTGCCACATGATCGCCGAGCAGATCAGCAAACAGTTGCGCAGCTGCAGCCTGGGACGCCTGCCGATGCTCGTCAGCGAACAATTGCAGGTCATCGCCCAGCGCTGGCAGATCCCGTGCCTGGCACTCGCCCTGCTCGATGAACAGGAACAGGGCTGGCAGATCCATCAGCAATTCCACGCCCATGACGCACCGGCGCTGTGGCACGACGGCCAGCGTCTGGGCACGCCGCTCGACAGCCTAAATGGCAGCGGCCCGCAGCGCCTGGGTGCGCATTACGGCCAATATGAACACTCGCGGGTGCAGGGCCTGTTCGGTAATGCCGAAGGTTTCGCCGTGCCCTACAGCGATGATCGAGGCGTGATGGCGTGGTTGCTCTGCGGCTTTTACGCGGTGGACAAAACCGCGCCGTATCTGACCGACCGCGACTGGCTGATGCTGGCCGGAGCATTGGCGGGTCCACTGCTCGGACGCTTGCGCGAACAGCATCATCAACTGCAACTGGAACGCCTGGAGTCGCTGCAGACATTGCTGGGCACCGGCTGGTGGGAAATCAGCAGTGGTGAGCAGATTCAACTGGCCCCCTCGCTGGCCGCCCTCCTGCAACAGGACAGGCCGACACTGGCACTGGAAAACTGGCTGATGCTGATCCATCCCGCTGACCGCGAAGAAGTCCGCAGCCGCCTGCTAGCCCTGCAACTGCACGGGGAAATCCTCGACCTGTGCGTGCGTTTGCATCATCCCGATGCCGGTCAGATGCCAGCGTGGTATCGCCTTCAGGGACAAGTCACCGGCACCGGCGATCACCGCCGGCTGGTGGGTTTCATGCTGGACATCAGCGACATCAAGAACCAGCAGCAACTGGCCGCCGCAGCCCACGCACGGCTGGACAACCTGATCGCCAGTTCGCCAGCGGTGATTTACGTCCAGCACTACGTCGAAGGCGCATTGCTGCCGGCGTTTTTCAGCGCCAGTCTGCAACCGTTAATGGGCTGGAGTCTGGAAGACTGCGATGCCGGAGCTCTGGTGGAGCGGATTCATCCGGATGACCGGGCCCTGTATTTCGAACGAACCCGCCAGCTGCTGCGCGAAGGCTCGGTGCGCACCCGTTATCGAATGCGCGACAGTCACGGCGATTATCACTGGCTGCTCGACGAAGCCCGCCTGCTGCGCAATGACCTCGGCCTGCCGGTAGAGGCCGTCGGCTTGTGGCTGGACGTCACCGAAGCGACGCTGGCCGCCGAACAGGTCAGACAGAGTGAGGAGCGCTACCGGATTCTGGTGGAAGACTCGCCAGCGATGATCTGCCGCTATCGTCCGGATCTGATCCTGACGTTTGGCAACCGACCGCTGGCGAAGTACCTGGAATGCGCCCCCGAAGCCCTGGCGGGCGTCGATCTGGGCAGCTGGATGTCCGACGTTCAGCGCGCAGCCTTCGTCGAGCGCCTGGCGCTGTTGACCCCGCAATCCCCCGTCAGCACCGCGGAAATCAACCTGCAATTGCCGGGGCGCGAACATGCCTGGTGGGTGTGGTCGGATCGCGGCGTGTTCGATGAGCACGGGAAACTGATCGAAGTGCAAGCCGTTGGCCGTGACAACACCGAAGTGCGCCGCTCCCAACAGCAACTCACGCAAAGCGCAAAAATGGCCACCCTCGGCGAAATGGCCACCGGCCTCGCCCACGAAATCAATCAGCCGCTGAACGTCATGCGCATGGCCATCGTCAACGTGCAGAAGCGCTTGAGCAACGGCGATGTGCAGATCGATTACCTGACCGACAAACTCAATCGAATCGATGCTCAAGTCCAGCGCGCCGCCAAAGTGGTGGATCACATGCGGGTGTTCGGTCGTCGTTCGGAAATCGAACAGCAACTGTTCAACCCGGCCAGCGCCATCGAAGGCACGCTGTCGCTGCTGGCCGAAGGCATGCGCGGCAAAGGCGTGGATTTACGCATCAGTGAAACCGCGTTCGAGGTTCAGGTTCGCGGGTACGTCGATCAACTCGAACAGGTGCTGATCAACCTGATGGTCAACGCCCGGGATGCGTTGCTGGGCAAGCGCGAGTCCGACTCAGGGTTCAAACCGTGGATCTCGATCTACGCCGAACGTGACGAGCAGAAAGTGCGCCTGTGGGTCGAGGACAACGGCGGCGGTATCGATCCGCGTCTGCTGGAGCGGATTTTCGAGCCGTTCTTCACCACCAAACCGGTGGGTGTCGGTACCGGTCTGGGGTTGTCGGTGAGTTATGGGATCATCGAGAACATGGGCGGCCATCTGAGCGTGCGCAACTCGGCGGAAGGTGCACGGTTCTGCATCGAACTGCCGATCGCCCCCGACGATTAGATCACCAGATACGCCTTGCCGGTCTGGCCGCAGGTCATGTTGGCGCCGACATCCACGTCCATCAGATTGATTCCCAGACTCTTGAGCAGGTTATTCAGCAACGGGTCGAGCAGCGGGCTTACCAGGTTGGTTATCAGCGGTTGCAGGATGTTCGTGACGCTGCTGATGAGGCCCGCAACGCCAGCGACAACAGCGCCAAGGGGATTGCTGCCGATCGGTTGGTAAACGATCAGATTGATCCCGGCCAGGGTGCTCGCCAGGCTGTTGACGATGTTGCTGGAGGGCGCAGCGGAAATCACGCTCGGTGGCAGCTTCAGGTTTGGCGGCGTGGCGAATGGTGTGCCACTGGAAAACACCAGGTCCTGGGTGTTCTGCGCCACGCTGGTGTTGACCATGATCGCGATGCCGCCGGCGGCGTATTGCACGTGGGTACTCGAGTCACAGCTGCCAATACCCAGGATCGTATGGCAGGTCACAATGCCCAGGTCCACCAGCCGCAACGGGGTGACCGAGGGTTCGGCAGAGGATGAAAACGCGTTGGTCGGGTCAATCTCGCCCAGCTTGAGGTCAGCAATCGAGGTGATGGTGTGGGCCGTCAGGCTTTTCGTGCCCGTGTTGTCGGTCGGGCAGCTGTAGTCGGTGACGTAGCTGATGGCGCCGCCGGCATCCAGGCTGATGTCGATTGTCGGTGACGGCAACAATAACGGGTCCATCCGTTGGCAACTGAGGCAAAGGAGTGAGTTAGCCAACGAGACCAGATTCAGGGTCAACAGCTGATTGACAGTCGTGCTCAGAGTGCCGACCAACCCCAATACCGCGTTGCTCAGCCCGGCCACCCCGGTCAACAGCGGCAGATTCACCGAGAGCATCGTGCGAATCTGCGCGGTGCGCACATAGATCCGGTTCGGCCCCAGAGGGTTGGCCTTGGCCAGCGCCGGATCACCAATCGCGGAGAACTGCGGCGGCTCGATCACCTTGACCCGTACCGTGACATTCGCCAGCCCCAGCACACTGATGGGCAAGGTCGCGGCCACCGCACTTTTGCTGTTGGCCAGCTGGATCACGCCCTGAACCAGTTGCAGCAGTTGCAGATTGGCATCCAGCCCGGCCGCCGTGGTGCCGGTCTGCAGTTGCAGGATGTCACCGAGCTTCACCGGCGCGGCATTGATCGCCGCCACTTGCAGCTGGCCCAACGCAGTGATCACGTCGGCGGTGGCACCGTTGAGTTGCACCGCCGTAATGGCAGCCTGAATCAATTGGGTCACCGTGGCCTGGGTATTGAGCAACTGGGTGTAATTGCCGGCGGCCACGTTGAGGTTGATCGCCAGTTGATTCAGGTAGCTGAGCAGGTTGATGTCGGTGTTGAGCAAACCGTTCCAGCCCACCGCCGTCAGGTTGACGTTGCCGCCAAGCAATCCGGAAAACAGCGGGTTGAGGATGTTCGACTGGGCGGTGCTGATGCTGGCCAGGTTGCTGCGAATATTCAGTTGGGCGACGGTCGGCTTTGGCTGGGCGGCTACCGCAGAGGCGTAGAGCACGGTGTTGAGACTGACCGGCGTGCCACTGAACAGCGCCTGTACGCCACCGGCGAAACTGGTGGTCACGGTGTGGTTGATCGCGACCTTGACCGCCGCCGATTGCGTGGCATCCACCGTAAAGGTACGCAGGCCGCTGGCAGCGGTCACCAGCGTTCCGCAATCGACCACGATGACATTGTTGGCATCGGCGGTGAAACCGTTGCGGGTCGCACTTTGCCCGGCGTAACTGGCGGCGGTGAGACCCGGCAGACAATTGCCGCCACGGCTGACGGCTTCCAGGGCGGCGTTATCCACCAGCCGCTGAATCTTGCGCTGTTCCATGTACAACCGGCCGGTGTCCACCACCAGCAACATCAATATCAGCGCCAGGCTCAGGGTGGCGGCCGCCATCAAGCCGATCGCTCCCCGCTGCCGGGCAGGCCCGCCGCACTGCGGATGACGCGACATGGCGCACTCCTTTGCCGGCGCACAGCCGGGCGCAACCTCCATTGGTGGATTTGAGTGTAGACGCGCTGCAACGACACTGCTGGCAACGCGCCAGCCGCTCCTCCATAAAAAACGGGAGCCTTTCAGACTGTGTGAAAACGCACTGAAGGCCAGCCCAACAAACGCCCCGACTTGTTCG